>NZ_JASATF010000019.1:0-140110 GCF_038440175.1 Cupriavidus sp. OTU4054 | reverse complement strand
CCCCCCCGCGCCCGCCGGCGCCCGCCGCGGGGCGCCCCCCCCGCCCCGCCCCGCCCACCGCGGCGCGCCCCCGGGCGCGGCCGGGCCCGACTGGTGCTTCACGGGCGGCGACACGGTCATCACGCTCGAGATCAGCGGCGTGACCCACTTCGGCAGGTTCAGATACCAGCCCGAGAACGCGCTGACCAGCATCACCGGCGCAATGAACAGCCCGCCGGCGCGGTGCAGCGAGAAATTGAAGCGCGACCACGAGCCGCCGTGGGTGATGCGGACCGACTGCAGCCACGAGCGCTTGTTCATCTTGGGCCACCACAGCGCCAGACCGACGATCACCGAGATCAGGATCACCATGCCGGTCATGCCGATAATGGTCTTGCCGGTGTCGCCCGTCAGCAGATAGCGATGCAGGTGGAACAGCGTCGGCAGCAGCTGCGCGCGCGACAGCCCCGGCACGCCCCATAACCGTTCGCCCTTCACCTCGAGCGTGATCGGGTCGATCATGACCTGGCGCGACCGGCCCGGGCTGGCTGCCGGCCCCTTGATCGGATAGGCGGCGATGAACACGCCATCCTCGTGCATCGGCAGCATCAGCGTATTGGGACGCCCGTAATGCGGATCGGCGGACAGTTTTCGATAGATTGCATCAATCGATGGGCCGCCCACGGGGATGCGTGCGGGCGCGGAAGACACCAGCAGCTCCGGATTGAGCGCGGCATCGAGCTCGTCGCGCCAGGCGATGGCGGTGCCCGTCAGGCCCAGGAGGACGAACAGCAGCCCGAACGACAGGCCGATATACAGGTGAACCTTGATGAGAACTGTGCGCAGGCGACCGGAAACCATGGGGGCGAAGGCGATGGGCGGAACGTGGTGAGCGTAGGATGCCGGGTAGCGGCAATTCAGAATGCAAATGCGAAGGATTCGCGATTCTAGCAGTACCGTATGATGCGCGCGGCGCCGATTGACTTACGCATACCATGTCCACGTCACACCGAATCACCCTCGACCCCGCCCTGCCCGCGGATGCCGACCTGCTGGCCCGCCTCCACAGCGACAGCTGGCGCCACGCCTATGCAGGCCTGATCCCGGCCACCTATCTGGAATCCCACGCGCCCGCCGAGCGGCTGGCCACCTGGCGCGCGCGCATGCTCGAAGGCGCGGAGGCGCCGATCGAAGTCACGATCCTGCGCGTCGATGGCGAGCCAGCGGGGTTCTGCTGCCTGATGCCGCTGGCCGAGCCCGGCTACGGTATCTACCTCGACAACCTCCACGTCATGCCCGCTTATCATGGCGGCGGCTACGGCAAGCTGCTGATGGCCCATTGCGTGCGCCGCGTCGTCGAGCAATGGCCGGGCAAGCCGCTGTTCCTGTATGTGCTCGACGGCAATACGCAGGCCCGGAAGTTCTATCGCGCGCTGGGCGGCGAGGAAGCGCCCGTGTTCGAGGACCCGTTCCCCGGCACCGACCACATGATGCCGGTGCGGCGCGTGACATGGCAGGAACCCGAGGCGCTGCTGGCGCGGCTGACGGCGGGGAAGCGCGGTTAAGCCGCGGGCGCGGGCACGGCGTCCGCCGGCGCGGGGACCTTTCCGGTCGCCAGCCACTGCACGACGGGCTGCCACTGCTCGCGGTCGCGCGCCACGCGCGAGGGGGCGACGTCCCAGAGCGTGAGCCCGTGCGCGGCCAGCTGGACGTAGTTCTGCGTATCGCGCAGATACCCGAGCACCGGCAGGCCCACCCCTTCGACGAACCGCTGCAGTTGCTCCGCCGCGCGCGTGCGGATATCCACGCGCATGCCGATGACGCCGACGCTCGCCTCGCCATGCCGCACACGCCGGTCGTCGGCCAGTCTGGCGAGGAAGTCCTGCGTGGCGAGGATATCGAACATCGACGGCTGCAGCGGCACCACGACGCGGTGCGCGAGTTTCATGATGTCGTTGAAGCGCCAGCCATGGAGGCCGGCCGGGGTGTCGAGCACCACATGGGTGGTGCCCTTCGGCGGACGCGCGATATGGTCGGCGTCGATGTCCCAGCTGCGGATGGGCGGGGCCGAGGCTGGCCGAAACCCGAGCCATGCGCGCGACGATTGCTGGCGGTCGGTATCGCCGAGCATCACCGCATGCCCCTGGCTCGCGAAGTAACCGGCGAGATTCGTCGCCAGCGTGGTCTTGCCCACACCGCCCTTGGGATTGGCGATCACGACTACCGGCATGAATGTCCTCCATCGTCCGAGAGTGCTGCCATGCATGCGGCCTGTGCGGGCCACGCGCTAGTGTAGCGGGATCGCCGCGGCTTTCGTGCCCCTTCCGTACCCTTATCGTGGGCTCGCCGACACAGCGGCCAGGGGCGCGAGCATCGCGCGCAGGTCCAGATGCGTGGCCATGCTGTCCGCGAGCCGGTCGATCGACGCCTCGCGCAGCGCGTCGAGGTCCACGCCCTGCGCGCCGCCCAGTCCGGCCCAGCGCAGCAGCGCGCCGCACGCGGCGGGGTCGTCGAACAGCCCATGCACATACGTGGCCAACACCTGATCGTCGTCGGACACCGCGCCATCGGGCCGGCGGCCCGCATCGGCCAGCCACAGCGCGGGGCGCGCGAGCGCCGGTCCCTCGGTCACCCCAAGGTGGATCTCATAGCCCCTGACCGGCGCGCTGCCGTTCTCCAGAGAAAGGTGGCCGCTCACTTGCCGCAGTTGCTTCTCTGGGGCGAGCGTGGTGTCGAAATCGAGCAGCCCGAGGCCATCGCTCGTGCCGGCCGGCCCTTCGCGCCCATCGGGGTCGTGCACGCGCCGGCCCAGCATCTGCATGCCGCCGCAGATGCCGATGAGCTTGCCGCCGTAGCGCAGATGGCGCGCGAGCGCCTGCGTCCAGCCGTTCGCGCGCAGGAACGCGAGGTCCGCGCGCACGCTCTTGCTGCCGGGCAGGATCACGAGGTCCGCGGGCGGAATGGGCATGCCCGGGCCGATAAATCGCAGATCCACGCCCGGATGCGCACGCAACGCGTCGAAGTCCGTATGGTTGGAGATGCGCGGCAGCACGGGCACGATCACGCGCAGCAGCGTCTCGGGCGCGCCGTGCTTGGCGCCCTGCGTGGCCACCACCGCGTCCTCGGCGTCGAGGTGCAGGCCGTGCAGGTACGGCAGCACGCCGAACACTGGCTTGCCGGTGCGTTCGGTCAGCCAGTCCAGGCCCGGCTGCAGCAGCGCGACATCGCCGCGGAACCGGTTGATGATGAACCCGGTGACGCGCGCGCGTTCGCTCTCGGACAGGCAGTCCAGCGTGCCCAGCAGATGCGCGAACACGCCGCCGCGATCGATATCGGCCACGAGGACCACGGGGCAATCGACGCGCTCGGCAAACCCCATGTTGGCGATGTCGCGCGCGCGCAGGTTGATCTCCGCGGGACTGCCCGCGCCTTCGACCATCACCACGCCATAAGCCGCGCGCAGGCGCGCATGGCTCTCCAGCACGGCCGCCATGGCCGTGGGCTTGTAGGCGTGATAGGCGCGCGCATCGAGGTCCATGCGCGCACGGCCATGGATGATGACCTGCGCGCCGATATCGCTGCTCGGCTTCAGCAGCACGGGGTTCATGTCCGTATGCGGGGCGATGCGCGCGGCCTGCGCCTGCAATGCCTGCGCCCGCCCGATCTCGCCGCCATCGACGGTCACGGCGCTGTTGAGCGCCATGTTCTGCGGCTTGAACGGCGCGACCGCGACGCCGGCGCGCGCGAGCACGCGGCAGAGCCCTGCGACGACCGTGCTTTTACCGGCGTCGGAGGTCGTGCCCTGGATCATCAGGGTGCCATGCAAGTCACCTGCGGGATAGGGGAGGACGGGAATGGGGCTGTGGGCGGTCATGGGCCGATTATCGCAGGGCGGAAGGCCGGGAGCCCCATCGCCGTGCGTCTGCAATATCCATGCATGCGAGTGCGCGATGCGACCGCTACAATACGCCGGATGGACACCAAGGCCCTCGGCATCTCCTCCACCGTCACGCCCGACGCCCCCGCCACCGCCGCGGCGAGCGAGCCCGTCGTCGCCACCGCGCCGCTGGAGGCCGCAAGCGGCAGCGCGCCGCGCGAGCTCACGCTCGTGATCGGCGGCGCGCGCTCGGGCAAGAGCCACTTCGCGGAGCAGCTCGCGACCGATCACGCGACGGTCACCGGCGGGCCCGTGACGTATATCGCCACCGCGCGGCACGATGCCGATCCGCCCGACGAGGAAATGGAACTGCGCATCGCGCTCCATCGCGCGCGGCGTCCCGCCGACTGGGCGCTCGTCGAGGAGCCGGTGCGCCTGGCCGACGCCATCTATGCCAATGCGCGCCACGGCGGCTGCATCCTCGTGGACTGCGTCACGCTGTGGCTCAACAACCTGATCTTCGACGAGAACCGCTCGTACCCCGAGCACGGCGTGATTACGCCGCCGCCCGCGTTCACCGAGGAAATCGACGCGCTGCTCGCGGCGCTGCCCACCACGCCCGGGCACGTGATCCTCGTCACCAACGAGATCGGCTTCGGCGTCGTGCCGACCGGTGCGATCACGCGTTTCTACGTCGATGAGCTCGGCCGCCTGAACCAGAAGCTCGCCGCGGCGGCCGACCACGTGCGCCTGATCGTCGCGGGCCTCCCGGTGAACGTGAAAGGCTGACGTCGTATGGTCATGCTGTCCTGGGCGGCCACGGTGGCCGCCGCGCTGGCCGGCGTGCTGCTGGACCGCTTTTTTGGCGAGCTACGCCGCTGGCATCCGCTGGTCGGCTTCGGCAACATGGCGTCCGCCTGCGAGCGCCGTTTCAATCGCCCGTCCCGTACCAAATGGATCCAGCGCGCGATCGGTGTCTGCGCGTGGGCCGCGCTCGTGCTCGTTCCGGTGGCGCTTGCATGGGGCTTGCTGCGCGAGGTCGCCGTGTCCGCGCCATGGCTTGCGTGGGCACTGCATGCCGTGGCGTTGTACTTCGCGCTGGGCGCGCGCAGCCTGACCGAACATATCGCGCCGATCGCCGATGCGCTGGCGCGGAACGACCTGCCCGCGGCCCGCATGCTGACCGCGCGAATCGTGTCGCGCGATACGGCCGACGCGGATGCCGAAGCGCTGGCGCGCGCGGCCTGCGAGTCCGCGCTGGAGAACGGCAACGACGCGGTGTTCGGCGCGCTGTTCTGGTTCCTTGTCGGCGGGGCGCCGGCGGTCATCGCGTTCCGGCTTGCGAATACGCTCGATGCGATGTGGGGTTACCGCACGCCCCGGCTGTTGCATTTCGGCTGGGCCGCGGCGCGCATCGACGATGCGCTCAACCTGCTGCCCGCGCGGCTGACGGCGCTGTCTTATGCGCTGCTGGGCAAGACGCTGCCCGCGCTACGATGCTGGCGCACGCAGGCGCGCGCATGGTCGAGCCCGAACGCCGGGCCGGTCATGGCCGCCGGCGCGGGCGCGGTGGGTGTGGCGCTGGGGGGCGGCGCGCGGTACCACGGCGAATGGGAAGTCCGCCCGCCACTGGGCCATGGCGACGCGCCTGACGCGCGGCACGTGCGCGCGTGCCTGCAGCTCGTGCGGCGCACGCTGTGGCTATGGCTGGCACTGGCCGCGGCCACCGTGCCCGTCGCCCTGCTGGGAGCCCCCGCTTGAACGCACCGCCCACTCGCCCTGCCCGGAGGCCCCGCATGACCGTCCTGCCCCTCGCCCTGCCCGGAGGCCCCGCATGACCGCCTTGCCCCTTGCACGTCGACACATCGGCCGCCGAGCAGGGCAGCACGCCGCCCTCCCGCTCTCGCGCGGACGCGGCGACCGGACCGTCGCCCTGCTGGGAGCCCCCGCTTGAACGCACCTCCCACTCGCCCCGCACGGAGGCGCCGCATGACCGTCCTGCCCCTCGCCCTGCCCGGAGGCGCCGCATGACCGCCTTCCCCCTTGCACGTCGACACATCGGCCGCCGAGCAGGGCAGCACGCCGCCCTCCCGCTCTCGCGCGGACGCGGCGACCGGACCGTCGCCCTACCGTCCGCGCGGCAAGCCTATATCCGCGCCGCCTCGCGCGCAGCCCGCACGCCACCCGCATGAGTCACCCGCCCACCCCCCCCATCCGCCATGGCGGCGACCTGCTCGCGGCCGCGCGGCGGTATGGCCGCAGCCCCGGCGACTGGCTCGACCTTTCCACGGGCATCAACCCCGACGGCTATCCCGTGCCCCCGCTGCCCGCCGACGCCTGGCAGCGCCTGCCGCAGGACGACGACGGCCTCGCCGAGGCCGCCGCGCTGGCGTACGGCACCGTCCGGGCGCTGCCCGTGGCCGGCTCGCAGGCCGCCATCCGCACCCTGCCCACGCTGCTCAGACCCGGCCGCGTCGGCATCGCCGCGCTCGGCTACAGCGAATACGCACCGGCCTTCGCGCGCGCGGGCCACACCGTCGTGCCGCTGAGCGAAGCCGACTTCGCGCGGACCGATCTGACACACCCGCTCGACCACCTCGTCGTCGTCAACCCCAACAACCCCACGGGCCGGCTCGTATCCGCCGCCACGCTCGCGGCGTGGCACGCCGAACTGGCATCACGCGGCGGCACGCTGATGCTCGACGAAGCGTTCATCGACTGCAATCCCACGCAATCGCTCGCCGCGAGCGCGCATCTGCCCGGCCTCGTCGTGCTGCGATCGCTCGGCAAGTTCTACGGACTGGCCGGCGTACGCTGCGGCTTCGTGCTCGCGGAACCCGCGGTGCTGGACCCCTTGCGAGAGGCCCTCGGCCACTGGACGGTCTCGGGCCCCGCCCGCGTCATCGCCCGGCACGCGCTGACCAACCGCGCGTGGCAGGCCAGCACGCGCCTGCGCCTCGCGCAACAAGGCGAACGGCTCGCGATGCTGCTGCGCTGCCACGGCTTCTCCGCGATCATGCAGCCGCTGTTCTGCTGGGTCCCCGATACCGACGCCCCCGCGCTGCACGACACCCTCGCGCAAGCGGGCATCTGGACGCGGCTGTTCGACGCGGCCGGCGATTGCCCCGCGAGCCTGCGCTTCGGCCTGCCCCCGGACCGCGAAGAGGCGTGGCAACGCCTCGACCATGCGCTGGGCAGCTGACACGCAGGCCCTTCGCGCAACCGCCTCATGCCCCACGCTCACCCTGCCGGCCTTGTCGCCACGCGTCCGCCCGATGATCGCCCGATGATCGCCCGATGACCGCCCGATGACCGCCACTCTGCGCTTTCGCACCATGAACCCTGCCCGCCCCCCATTCGCCCTGTGGGCCCCCGCGCTGCTGTGCGCATGCATGACAGCCGCGCCCGCGCACGCCGCGGTCTCCGTCATCGACGATGCCGGCCAGACCGTCACGCTCGCCCAGCCCGCACGCCGCATCGTCTCGCTCGCCCCGCATGTCACCGAGCTGCTGTACGCGGCAGGCGGCGGCGACCGCATCGTCGGCACCGTGAGCTACAGCGACTACCCACCCGAAGCGAAAGACCTGCCGCGCGTCGGCGACAACAAGGCGCTGGACCTCGAACGGATCGCCGCGCTCAAGCCGGACCTGATCGTCGTCTGGCGGCACGGCAACGCGCAGAAGCAGACCGACCGGCTGCGCGCGCTGGGCATGCCGCTGTTCTTCAGCGAACCGCGCCGGCTCGATTCGATTCCCGAGAATCTGGAGAAGCTCGGCACGCTGATGGGCACGAGCACGGTGGCCAACCGCGCGGCCACGGACTTCCGCCAGCAGATCGATACGCTGCGCAAGACCTACGCCTCGCGCCCGCCCGTCACGGTGTTCTATCAGGTCTGGCAGCAGCCGCTGATGACGCTCAATGGCCAGCACCTGATCAGCGACATGCTCGCGCTCTGCGGCGGCCGCAATCTGTTCGCGAACGAGACGCCGCTCGTGCCCACCGTCTCGACCGAAGCGGTGGTCGCGGGCAATCCCGAAGCCATGCTCACCGCGGGCATGGGCGCGACGCGGCCCGACCGGCCGCTCGCGGACTTCACGATGTGGGAGAAATGGAAGCAGGTCACTGCCGTCGCGCGCAACAACCTGTTCATCATCGACGGCGACCTCGTCAATCGCGCGGGCCCGCGCGTGGTCAGGGGCGCCGAGGAAATCTGCAAGAATCTCGATATCGCGCGTTCGCGGCGGCCACGCTAGACCGCGTCAATCCAGTCGCATCAAACCAGTCGCATCAATCGACGGTACGGTTCCACCAGACCAGCTGCGCCTGCGGCGCCTGCAGCCGCAGGCAACAGGATGCGCCGAAGCCAAGCGACCATTGCAGCGTTTGCGCCAGCGGCACGCCCAGCCAGTGCGCGGCTAGCATGCGAATCGGCCCCGCGTGGGCCACGACCCACCAGCAAGCGTCGTCGGCGGTCTCGGCATCGCCAGCCCATTCGCTCACGCGCGCCATGACCTGCGCCGCGCTTTCGCCGCCATGCGGCCGCGCGCCCATCAGATCGGCCGCCCATGCATCGAGGTCCGCGCGCGCGATGGCGTCCCACGGCTGTCCTTCCCACGCGCCGAAATCGAGCTCCTGCAGGCGCGGTTCGATCTGGCATGGCACCGGCGCCGTCAACGACCGCGCCTGCATCTGAGCCTGCATCTGCGCCTGCATCTGCGCCAACAGCGCGGCCGTGTCCCTGGCACGCATGGCAGGGCTCGTGACGATGCGCGCGGGCGGATAGGCCAGCAACGGCCCCGCCATCTGCGCCGCCGTGGGCGAACACGGCGCGGCCAGCGGCAGATCGAGCCGCCCATAGCAAACCGATGACTGGCCGGCCGGCAGTGCCGGCCGCGCATGCCGGATCAGTACCAGGTCCATGCAGCCGCCACGAAGTACACGACCAGCTCCGCAAGCTGCTGCGCAAAGCCGAGGCAATCGCCCGTATAGCCGCCGATGCGCCGCACGAAGTACGCCCCCAGCGCCAGCCGCAGCAACGTCAGCGCAAGCACGGCGACCAGCGCGAACGCCAGTCCCGCACCGACGCCCACGCCGTTACCGCCCGCCGCCACGGGAAGGGAATCGAACGACATCCACACCAGCGGCGCCGCGCCGCACAGCAGCGCGAACACCAGTCCCGCGCCGCGCAGCCGCTGCGCGACCGGACGCGCCTTGCCCTCGTCGCGCACGTAGTCATGCGTGGACAGGTAGGTGATGGCCATCGCGCGGCTGGCGCCATGCGCCGCCACGATCGTCGCGACGAGCACGGCCAGTCCGCCCGTGGTGCCGATCTGCAGCAGCAACTGCCACTTGAGCAGCAGCGCGATGACCACCGCGATCGCACCGAACGCGCCCACGCGCGAATCGTGCATGATGCGCAGCACGTCCTCGCGCGTGTAGCCGCCGCCGAACGCATCGACGCAATCGGCAAGCCCATCCTCGTGAAACGCGCCCGTCAGCAGCAACGTCGCCGCCATGCCGACCAGCACCGCCACCGAAGGCGACCACAGATGCGCGGCGGCCCACGTCGCCACCGCGCCGGCAAGGCCGACCAGCAGGCCCACGAGCGGAAAGTAGCGCGCGGCCGCATTGAGGTGCTCCGGCGTGAAGCCCACCCAGCGCGCCAGCGCGGCCGGCAGCGGCACGCGCGTGAAGTAGCCGAGCGCCGTCAGGAAGAAGCGGAGTTCGTCGGCCACGCGCATGGGTGTCCTCCGTGGTCGGCGTTCAGGCGCTCGCGGTGCTGACGCCCGCGCCGCTGAACGTCGCCATCTCGCGCAGGAACGCCGCGGCCGCATTGACGAGCGGCCACGCCAGCGCGGCCCCCGTCCCTTCGCCAAGGCGCAGGTCCAGCGCCAGCACGGGTTCGGCCTGGAACTCGGCCAGCAGCGCGCGATGTCCCTGCTCGTGCGAACAGTGCGAGAACACGCAGTAATCGAGCACGGCCGGCGCGATGCGCGCGGCCACGAGCAATGCGGCGCTCGCGATGAATCCATCGACGAGGATCACCATCCGGCTGGCGGCCGCGGCCAGGAACGCACCGGTCATCATCGCGATCTCGAAACCGCCGAACGCGGCCAGCACATCGAGCGGCGCCGTGGCGTCCGCATGCAGCGCCAGCGCGCGCGACAGCACCTCGCGTTTGTGCGCGAGCCCCGCATCGTCGAGCCCCGTGCCACGTCCCGTGCACGACTCGATGGGCAGCCCCGTCAGCCGGCTCATCACGCAGGCGGCGGCGGACGTATTGGCAATCCCCATCTCGCCGAAGCCGATCACGTTGGTGCCCTGCTGCGCATGCCGCAGCACGCGCGCGATACCGGCATTGAGCGCGGCCACGGCCTGCTCCGGCGTCATCGCCGGGCCTTCAAGAAAATTCCGCGTGCCATCGGCGATGCGGCAGTTCACGAGCCCCGGCGACGCCGGCAGCGGCGTGCGCACGCCCGCATCGACGACCTCGAGCGTCATGCCGTGCAGTCGCGAAAACACATTGATCGCCGCGCCACCGCCGAGGAAGTTCAGCACCATCTGCGCGGTGACCTCGGCCGGATAGGCGCTGACGCCCGCATCGGCCACGCCATGGTCGCCCGCGAACACGATGACCGCGGGACGCTTCAGTTCGGGCTTCGTGGTGCCGAGCACCATGCCGATGCGCAATGCCAGGGCCTCCAGCCGTCCCAGCGCGCCGAGCGGCTTGGTCTTGTCGTCGATGGCGGCCTGCAGCACGGGACGCAGCGCGGCGTCGGGCGCGTCGATCGGCGGCAGCGGAAGCGAATAGTCGGACAGGGAAGTGAGCATATTCCGTAACTGTAAATCGTTTCTACATCTCCACGCCGCGCTGCGCCTTCACGCCCGCCTTGAACGCGTGCTTGACCAGCGTCATGTCGGTGACCGTATCGGCGGCATCGATCAGCGCCTGCGGCGCGCCCCGGCCCGTGATCACCACATGCTGCATCGGCGGCCGCGCGCGCAGGTCGGCGATCACGCGGTCCACGTCGAGGTAATGGAGCTTGAGCGCGATGTTCAGCTCGTCGAGCAATACGAGTGCGACCGACGGGTCGGACAGCAGTCCGCGCGCGACTTCCCAGGCGGCCTCCGCCTTCGCCACGTCGCGCGAGCGGTCCTGTGTCTCCCACGTATAGCCCTCGCCCATCACGTGGAACGCGCATTCGTCCGGAAAGCGCCGCAGGAACTGTTCCTCGCCGCTCGGAATCGCGCCCTTGATGAACTGCACCACGGCCGTCTTCATGCCGTGGCCCATCGCGCGCACCACCATGCCGAAGCCCGAGCTCGACTTGCCCTTGCCGTTGCCCGTGGTGATCACGATCACGCCGCGCTCGATCTGCGCGGACGCGATCTTCTGATCGACCACTTCCTTCTTGCGCTCCATGCGCGCCTTGTGCCGCTCGTCGCGGCCATCGTCGGGGATGTTGCTCTCGTTATCGGTCGTCATGTCGGGTTCCATCGGGAATCAGCGCCCATTGCGTGCCATCGGTGACACTGATGATCGGCGTGCGCAGCGCGCGCGAGCACCGTTCGGGCGTAAGCACGTCGCCGGCGGGCCCATGCAGCGCATGGCCGTCCTCGGCCATCAGCAGCGCATGGGTCGCGTAGCGGCGCGCAAGATTGAGGTCGTGCACGATCACCACCGCCGCATGGCGGCCCGCGCGCACGAGGCGCGTCAGAAGATCGAGCACCAGAATCTGATGGCGCAGGTCCAGATGCGCCACCGGTTCGTCGAGCAGCAGCAGCGGCGCCTGCTGCGCGAGCGTCGCGGCGAGCGCCACGCGCTGGCGTTCACCGCCGGAGAGCGTCATGACGTCGCGCGCGGCAAAACCTTCGAGGTCCAGCGCGGTCATCGCATCGGCCACGATCGTATCGTCGTCGCGCCCGCTCCAGCCCCATCCGGAGAGGTGCGGATGCCGGCCGACGCGTACCGCGTCCGTTACGGACATCGAGAACGTGTCGTGGATCGCCTGCGGCAGATAGGCGCGCCGCAGCGCGAGCGCGGGCGGCGCGATGCGCGCGAGCGGCACGTCGTCGAGCCGCGCCTCGCCCCCGTCCGCGGCACGCAGGCCGGCCAGCACGCCCATCAGCGTGGACTTGCCCACGCCGTTGGGTCCGACCACGACCCACAGTTCGCCCGCGCCGACGGTCAGGCCCAGCCCATCGACGAGCACGCGCGCGCCCGCGCGCAGCCGGATATCGTCCAGCACGAGGCGCGGACATTCGGCACGCGGCAGCATCCAGTCGGCAGACGGGCTCATCGTGGCCTCCGCAACAGCAGATAGAGGAAAGTCGGCACGCCCAGCAGCGCGGTGATGACGCCCACCGGCAACTGCGCGGGCGCGATCACCGTCCGCGCGATCAGATCGGCGGCCATCAGCAGCGTTCCGCCCAGCAACACCGCGGCCGGCAGCAGAAAGCGCTGGTCGTTGCCCCACGCCAGCCGCACCAGATGCGGCACGACGAGGCCGACGAAGCCGATCGACCCCGCGGTCGTGATCGCCGCGGCAATCGCGAACGACGCCACCAGGAACGTGATGCCCCGCACGCGGCCCACGTGCACGCCCAGCGCCTGCGCCACGGTCTCGCCCAGCAGCATCACGTTGAGCGAGCGCGCCATCGGCATCACCACGGCCATGGACACCAGGAGCGTGCCCAGCGCGGCGGCGTAGCTCGCGGTCCCGCCGAGATCGCCCGTCAGCCAGAACAGCATGCCGCGCAGCCGGGACTCGGGCGCCACGGCAAGAATCAGCGTGATCAGCGCGCCCCAGCCCGCGGCGATGATCACGCCCGTGAGCAGCAGGCGCGCGCCGGCCTCGTGATGCCCGCCCTGTACCTGCGGATGCAGGAGGTCGCGCCGCGCGAGCGTCGCCACCAGCACCATCGAGCACAGCGCGCCGCCGGCCGCGCCGGCCTGCACGCTCCACAGCGGCGCCATCGTCAGCATCGCCAGCAGCGCGCCGGTGGCCGCGCCACCCGATACGCCGAGCACGTACGGCTCGGCGAGCGGATTGCGCAGCAGCACCTGCATCAGCGCGCCCGAGAGCGCGAGCAGCCCGCCGCAGGCGAACGCGGCCATCGCGCGCGGCAGCCGCAGCTCCCGCACGATCGCTCCGGCCGTCCCGCTGTCCGCGCCCGTCAGCGCGGCCCACAGCTGCGCCGCGTCGAGCGGCACGCTGCCGAGCGCCAGCGAGAGCGCGAACACGCCGAGCCCCGCCATGGCGAGGGCCAGCCAGATCGCGAGCGCGCGCCGGAACTCAGCCATGGCGCCCCGTCACTTCTGCCGCCAGCCGAGCGTGATGTAGCCCGCCCTGCCCTGCGTGTTGTACGGATACGCGAGCTGGTAGTTCTTGTCGAACAGGTTTTCCACGCGGGCGGCGACGAACCATTCCTTGGTGATGTTGTAGCGGGCAGTGAGGTTCACGATACCGTATCCGCCGAGCGTGCGCGAGCCGTTGTCGAGCCGCGCCGACGACACGAGCCATTCGCCGCCCAGCCGCACGGGGCCGATATTGCGGCCCACGTCCAGCGAGGCGTGCCGGCGCGCGCGGCGCACGAGCTGCGTGTGGTTGGTCTCGTCGGTCGGATTCTGGAACGTCACCGCCGCGCCGAGGTCCGTGCCCCACACCGTGGCGCGCCACGATGCTTCCACGCCCTGCACCTTCGCGCTGTTGACGTTCTGCGCGAGGAACAGGCCGCCGCCCACCGCCGTGGAGACGATCAGGTTGTCGTAGCGCGTCTCGAACGCCGTTACGCGCAGCAGGCCCGTCTGCTCGGTGTCGTACTGCACGCCGACCTCGGCCGACTTCGCGCGCTCGGGGCTCAGGTTCGGCTGGCCGAAACCGGGGTAGTACAGCTCGTTGAACGTCGGCGCGCGGAACGCGTTGCTGACATTGGCGATCAGCTTGAGCGCCTCGGTCACGTTGAAGCCATACCCCGCGAAACCGCTCGCCTGATTGCCGAAGTCCGAGTAATGGTCGTTCCGGACGTTCAGCTGGATCTGGTTGCGGCCGATCCGGCCTTCATAGCCGCCGTACACCGAGAACACGTTGCGCGACGGCGCGCCGTACGCGCTCGAGGCCAGCGTCTGCTGCAGGTAATCGGTGCCGAACAGCAGCTTGTGCCCGGCCGTCAGCGCGTATTCGTTCTGCCAGTTGACCTGGCGCGTGCGCGTGTTGAAGAGGCTGTCGAACAGCCCGTTCTTCGTGCCCTCGCTGCGGTCCTGGCTCTGCGCCACCTTGACGTGCGTGGTCCAGTCCCGCGTGACCCGGCCGTTGACGAATGCGGACAGCGTGTAGAGCTCGCTGTCCATGCGCAGGTCGTCGGTCGAGCGGCCGGTCGAGCTCGAGCTGTCGTACGAGAGCTGGCTGTTCGAATAATAGGCGGCCACGCCCGCGTCCCAGTCCGCGCTGAACTTGTGCCGCAGCTGGCCCGACACGCTCCGGTTCTCGTACGGGTTGTCGTTCGGATTCGGCCCGCGCGTGGTCGGCACGCGCGGATTGTCGCGGCGCCACTGATCGACGTTGATCGACGAGAATCCGTCGGACTTGATGATCGAGCCCGTCACGTTGAACGACGTGTCGCCGATCTGTCCGCCGTAACCGGCGGTAGCCTGCCGCGTCTTGTAGGTGCCGTACTCCACCGACGCGTTGCCGGCGGGGGCCTGGCCCGCGCCGCTCTTGGTGAAGATCTGCACCACGCCGCCGATGGCGTCGGAGCCGTACAGCGCCGATACGTTGCCGCGCACGACCTCGATATGGTCGATCTGGTCCGGCAGGATATTGGCAAGCTGCGCGGTGCCGCCGCTGACGCCCGCGACGCGCACGCCGTCGATCAGGATCAGTACCTGGTTCGAATTGGCGCCGCGCATGAACAGCGTGGTATTGGCGCCAAGGCCCCCGTTGGTCGCGAACTCGACGCCGGCCTGATTGCGCAGCAGGCTGCGCAGGTCGGGCGCCTGCGAGTTGACGATGTCTTCCTGCGTCACGACCGTGGTATGGGGCAGCGCGTCGGAGACGGCCTGCGCGGTGCGCGAAGCGGTCACGACGATGGGATCGAGCTGGCGCGAAGCGCCGCCGTCGCTGGCCTGCGCATGCGCGGCCGTCGCGCTCAGGGTGGCGAGGGAGATCAGCGCGCCCCTGCAGGCGGCCATGGATGGACGTACCTTGGGCATGGGAGCCGCGGCGGTCCGTTGAAGCGATACACGCATTTCTAGGATGGGATGTGGATGTGCCAGGCCCGTTCCCCCGCGGACCGTTTGGCGAAGTGGCGGCACTTGCGCGCGCGCCCGCGTTCAGGCCGGTATCCGGGCTGACGACATCAGGCCGGCCGCCTTCCCGCATGCATGGCGCATGCAGTGGCTTCCGGACAGCCCTGCGAACATATGGCATGTTCGCGGTCGCTTACCGTTGCGGGGGCAGCACAGGTTGGCTGGCTCCGGCTTGCTGCCGGCGCTGGCTCCCTGTTTCCCGTTGAACTGCCCGGACGCATGAATCGGCCGGGCGAGCACCTGGAACGTGCGCGAGTGTAGGGAGTTTCACAGATGGCGTCAATGCGGCACGATGCGTGCCGTTAACTGGCATTTCCCCCGCATCCGATGCAACTTCCGCGCGCGATGCCGGTCAGACCCGGCTTGGCCGACGTGGCATCGCAGGTGGAATGCGTCCACCATTCGGCTAGAATCCGGAACACCGACGCAAAAAATCGCCGACTTCAAAACCGGACCTCAGGCAACTATGCTCACTGAACTTGAACAACTGGCTGCCAAGATCGGGCGCGTACTCCATCACGCGGACACGCTGGCGGCCGAGAACCAGCGGCTGCGCGCGGAGATCGACCGCCTGCAGAACGAAGCGAGCCAGCTGCGCGGCGAGCGCGAGGCCATGGCCGCCGATCGCGAACTGCTCAATATCAAGATCGAGGAAGCGCAGCTGCGCATCCAGTCGATCCTGGACAAGCTGCCGACCGCCAGCGACGCGCGCCAGCTCGATCTGCTCGGCGACGGCGGCGCGACGGCCACCGCGGGCACGGCAGGCACGCCAGGCACACAACGGGCTCCCGGAGAACATGCATGAGCAACAAGCAAGTGGAACTCACCATCGCCGGCCAGCCGTACCGGTTCGCCATCGCGCCCGACAACGAAGCGGCGCTGCTGGAAGCCGTTGCGCTCGTCGATGCGCAGATGAACAAGCTCAAGGGCAACGTGGCCGCGAAGGGTGTCGAGCGCGTCGCGGTGATGGCCGCGATCAGCATCGCGTCGGACCTGCTCGCCCTGCGTCGCAAGCAGGACGAGGATGGCACGATACCGGTCGATGCGGTGCGCGCGCGTATTCGCGAACTCAACGAACGCGCGGACGAAGCATTGCGGCAATACGCGCATGTCGGCACGGATTCGCGCTGACCGGCACGCTGAATTTTTCTGGCATGTGAGCCTTGAAGTTCATCGCGCCGTACCGATATCCCGAGTGTGGTTGGGTGTACTGCGCCGCGGAAAATGTAACCATACGGCAGGACGGACTTGGTATGGCCCGCAGCGCGGTGTATAGTGGAGCCACTGTTCGACGCAGCCACGACGCGGTCAGCGAAGTGAATGCAGGGAGCAGAAAATGGCCAGGTTACCGTGCCGGGCCGCCGTTCTCATCCCATCCTTTGAAGAAACGGCAAACGTCTGACATACGATAGATTTGTCGAAAGTCAGACGTTTGACAGTTTCCCTGCCTGGTTCGTGAAGGTCATAATTCCTTGAACCGATATGCATTGCATGGTGCGGGATCATGTCGTGTGGGCGAGCGCGTCGCCGCATTCATAGTCTGGGCCAAGCCTGGACTCCCTGAGTGGGTGATGTACCCGAAATACGACTTCCGCAGCCACTCTGAACCTCACTTGGGTTCAGGATGCCGATCTAGCGGCCGAGGCGGGGACCCCCAAAAAAGGCGGTGGTTTTTCACGAAACCACTGCCTTTTTCCTTTTCCGCATCCCTGACGTGACCGCTCACGTGACCACTCGCGCCCGCCAGTACTGGCTCATGAAGTCGGAACCCGACGAAGCCAGCATCGACGACCTCGCCGCCAAGGGCACGCTGCCCTGGACCGGCGTCCGCAACTACCAGGCGCGCAACTTCATGCGCGACCAGATGCGCCTCGGCGACGGCGTGCTGTTCTACCACTCGTCCTGCCCCGAGCCCGGCATCGCGGGACTGGCCGAGGTCTGCTCGGCCCCCTACCCCGACCCGACCCAGTTCGACGCAAAGAGCGACTACTACGACAAGGCATCGAAGCAGGAAGACCCGCGCTGGTCTCTCGTTGACGTGCGCTTCGTGAAGAAGACGCCGCTGATCGCGCTGCCCGCGTTGCGCGAGTACGACGCGCTCGCGGACATGGTCGTGCTTCGCCGCGGCAATCGCCTGTCCATCACGCCGGTGACGCCGGCCGAATGGCGCTTCATCACCGAAAAACTCATGAAGTGATACATCTGGAAACACTGTCGCCCGCGCTCGAGTCCCGTCCTACGGAACGAAGCGCGCGCCAGTGCGTCTGAATGCCACCACATTTGAACGGGAGAACAATATGAAGAACATGCTTGCCGCCACGCTGCTGGGTACTGCCGCGCTCGCGTCCACGGGCGTCTCCGCGCAAACGGTGCCGCCGCCCGCGGGCGTGCTGTCGCTCGCCGCGCAGGCCGTGACGGAAGTACCCACCGATATCGTGCAGGTCACGCTCGCCGCCGAGCAGGAAGGCGCGGAACCGGGCGCAATCTCGTCGGCGCTGTCGGCAAAGACCACCGCGGTACTGGCGCAGGCCAAGCGCGTCTCGGGCGTGGAAGCGCAGTCGGGCGGCTTCACGATCCAGCCGACCACCGATCGCAACGGCCGCATCAGCACGTGGCGCGGCCGCTCGGAGGTCGTCCTCAAGTCGCGCGACTTTGCCGCGGTATCGAAGCTCGCCGGTGACCTCGCCAGCCAGATGCAGGTGCAGAACATCGCGTTCTCGCTGTCGCGCGAGGCGCGCCTGGCCGCCGAAAGCAAGCTCGCCGAAGAGGCCGTGGCCTCGTTCCGCGACAAGGCGCAGCAGACCACGAAGCTGTTCGGCTACGGCAGCTATACGATCCGGGAAGTGTCGGTAAACGAGTCCGGCGGCGTGATGCCGCCGATGCCGCGCATGTACGCGGCCAAGGCGATGTCCGCCGATGCGGCGGTGCCCGTGCCCGTCGAAGGCGGCAAGGCACAGGTCACGGTGTCCGTGAACGGCTCCGTGCAGATGCTGAAGTAATCCCATCGTCCCCTCTCCCGGCGGGAGAGGGGAACACCCCCTCGATGCGCCTCGGCGTTACAGCATGCCGAACTGCTGGCGCAGCACGTTCTTCTGTACCTTGCCCATCGTGTTGCGCGGCAGCTCGTCCACGACATGCACGCGCTTGGGCACCTTGAAGTTGGCGATGCGCGTCTTCAGCGTGCCGATCAGACCCGCTTCATCGAACTCGCTGCCCGGCTTGCGCACCACCACCGCCACCACGGCCTCGCCGAAATCCTTGTGCGGCACGCCGATCACGGCGGACTCCGCCACACCCGGCATCTCGTCGATAAAGCTCTCGATCTCCTTCGGGTACACGTTGTAGCCGCCGGAGATGATCAGGTCCTTGCTGCGGCCCACGATCGTGACGTAGTCGTCGGGCACCTTGCGCTCGCCCGCATGGCTGACGATCGCGCCTCCGAAGCGGCCCACGTCGCCCGTACGGAACCAGCCGTCGGCCGTGAATTCCTCGGCCGTCTTCTCGGGCATGCGCCAGTAGCCCTTGAACACGTTCGGTCCCCTGACCTCGATATTGCCGATCTCGCCCGGCGGGCAGGCATGGCCTTCGCCATCGACCACGCGCACGGAGACGCCCGGCAGCGGCTTGCCCACGGTGCCGCCGATCCGCTCGCCGAGCGCGCTGTCGTACGGATTCGACACGAGCATCACGGTCTCGCTCATGCCATAGCGCTCGAGAATCGTATGGCCCGTGCGCTCGCGGAACGCGTCGAACGTCTCCAGCAGCAGCGGCGCCGAACCCGACACGAACAGCCGCATGCGGCGGCAGGTGTCGTCGTCGAAGCGCGGCTCCTGCAGCATGCGCACGTAATACGTGGGCACGCCCATCATCACGGTCGAGCGCGGCAGGAATTTCAGGATCTGCGCCATATCGAGCTTCGGCGCCCAGATCATCTTGGCACCGGCCAGCAGCGCGCCATGCGACGCCACGAACAGGCCATGCACATGGAAGATCGGCAGCATGTGCAGCAGCACGTCGTCGCTGCGCCAGCCCCAGTACGCATGCAGCGTCAACGCATTGGCGGCAAGGTTGTGGTGCGTGAGCATGGCGCCCTTGCTGCGGCCCGTGGTGCCGGACGTGTACAGGATCGCGGCAAGGTCGTCGTCCTCGCGGGCCACGGTCTCGAACCTGTCCGGATGCGCGGCCGCGCGCGCGAGCAGCGAGCCCGAGCGGTCGTCGTCGAGCGTGAACACATGTTCCGTGCCATGGCGGAATGCCACCTTCGACACCCAGCCAAAATTCGCGCTGCTGCACACGACCACCGACGGTTCGGCGTTGCCGACGAAGTAGTCGATCTCCGCTTCCTGATACGCGGTGTTCAGCGGCAGATACACATAACCCGCGCGCAGCGTGGCCAGGTACAGGAACAGCGCTTCCGGCGACTTCTCCACCTGCACGGCCACGCGCGCGCCGGCGGGCAGCTTCAGCGCCGTCAGCAGGTTGGCCAGCTTGGCCGTGGCGCGGTCGAGGTCATCCCACGTGTAGTAGAGGCCGTCATGGGTCTCGATGCAGCAGGCCGTACGGTCGGCCGGAAAGCGGGATTCGAACAGGGCGAACAGATTGGCGTTCATGAAAATGTGGATCGGTGAGAACGGGAAGCAGGCGGCGCCACTGGGGCCGGCCGACATCTTACTCCCCGGTGAAAGCAGGTGGCCGGCGCGCGAGAAACGCGGCTACGCCTTCGGCATGGTCGCGGCTGCGCGCGTAGGCGAAATGCGCGTCGAGTTCGGCCTCGGTCAGCGGGTCCGGCGCAGGGGCCAGACGCGCGATCGTCGTCTTGTTGATGCGCGCGGCCAGCGGCGCGCCGGCGCATAGCCGGCTTACCGTGGCATGCAGTTCTTCCGCGAGCGCGGCGTGGGGCACCACGCGCGTGAGCAACCCCTTGCGCTCGGCCTCCGCCGCGCCGAACACGCGGCCTTCGAGCAGGATCTCGAGCGTCACCGCGCGCCCCGCGAGGGCCAGCAGCCCGCGCAGTTCGCCCGGCGCCATCGGAAAGCCGAGCCGGTTGATGGGGACGCCGAAGCGGCTGTCGTCCGCGGCGATGCGCAGGTCGCAGTTGCACGCGATCTCGAGCCCGCCGCCGACGCACACCCCTTCGATCATCGCGACGGTCGGGTGCGTGCAGCCGGCGATGGCGGCGAGCGCGGGCGCGATCGTCTCCATGTGATAGTGCCGCAGGGCCGCTTCGTCACCGCGTACCTGCGGGAACTCGGCGATATCGGCACCCGCGGCAAAGTTGCCGTCGGCGCCGCGAATGACCACGCAGCGCAGCGAGGCATCGGCCGACAATGCGGCAAAACCGCTTGCGAGCGACTGCCACATCGCCACGGAAATTGCATTGAGCTTGCCCGCGTGCGCGAGCGTGACCGTGGCGACCGCGCCTTCGCGCGCAAACGAAACCGTGCCGCGCATCAGTCGATCTTCGCGCCCGAGCGCTGCACCACTTCCGCCCAGCGCTTGATCTCCGCGCGCTGGAACTGGCCGAACTGTTCGGGCGTGAAGTTCGGGATCTCGGAGCCGTTGTTGAGCCAGATCGCCTTCATTTCAGGCGAATCGAGCGCCTTGCGCGTTTCCGCGTAGAGCTTGTCGACGATGTCCTTCGGCGTATTCTTCGGCACCCACATCGCGTACCACGTGGACACCTCGAAATTCTTCACGCCGGCCTCGGCAGCGGTCGGCACGTTCGGGAACGCGGGCGAACGCTTGGTGGCCGCCACCGCGAGCGCGTTGATGCGGCCGCCGCGAATGTGCTGCGCGGACGAGCCCAGGCCGTCGAACACGATATCGACCTGCCCGGCGATCAGGTCGGACAGCGCCGGGCCCGCGCCCTTGTAGGGGATATGCGTGATGAACGTCTTGGTTTCAAGCTTGAACAGTTCGCCAGCCAGATGGTGCGACGAACCGTTCCCCGCGGAACCGTAGTTGAGCTTGCCGGGGTTCGCCTTCGCATAGGCGATGAGTTCCTGCAGCGTCTTCGCCTGGACCTTCGGGTTCACCACCACGACCTGCGGCGGCTGCGCAATGACGGTGACGGGAATGAAGTCCTTCTCGATGTCGTAGTCGAGCTTCGGATAGAACGACGGCGCGATCGCATGGTGCGCGCCACCGATAAACACCGTATAGCCATCGGGCGCGGCCTTGGCCGCGATGCTCGCGCCGACCGTGCCGCCGGCGCCGCCGCGGTTGTCGATCACGAACTGCTTGCCGAGCTGTTTCGACAGCTGGGCCGTGAGCGGCCGCGCGAACGCGTCGGTACCGCCGCCGGCCGGGAACGGCACGATCACCGTGATCGGCTTGCTCGGCCACGTATCGGCCTGCGCGGGGGCCGCGCTCATTGCCGTCGCGCCCGCCAACATGGCCGTTACCCCCAACACCCGCGCGCACGCTTTCAGATGGAAAACCATTGCACTGTCTCCTCTCTCTCTCATACGGAAAGTCAATCGATCACAGCAGCTTGCCCACCGCGCGGCTGACGCGCGGATTCCCTGCGCCAAGGCGTGCCAGATTGTCATCCAGCGCGTCGGGCACGTAAAGGTAATTCACCATCATCCCGCCCCCCTGCGCGCGGCCTTTGCGCGACAGATCGGCGCCCCAGTTCAGACGCTCCACGCAGGCACCGTTGCCGAGGTGAAAGCGAGCGACCGCATCGGCCGGAAGCCCGTCTTTCTGCTCGCGCACGAGGTAGTGCGCGGCCAGCGTCAGCGCGGTATCGCGCACCACGGCATCCGCGCTGTCCGGCGCGAGCGCCGCGAACCATGCCGCGCCGTCCGCCGGCGCATCGCCATGACGTTCGGTCCAGCGCGCCAGGCGCTTTTCGCCGAGCATCCCGGCAACCGCGGCGGCATCCTGCCTGCGCAGCCAGTCGGCAAACCCGGGAATCGGCGACAGGGTCGCGAACTGCTTGAGCTTGGGAAACTCGCGCTGAAGCTCCTCGATCACGCGCTTGAGCAGGAAGTTGCCGAAGCTCACGCCGCGCAACCCCGCCTGCGTATTCGAGATGGAATAAAAGATCGCCCACTTCACCCGGCGCAGGTCCTCGAGCGGCGCCAGTTCGTCGAGCAGCGCCTGCACGTTGGCCGCCATCTCGGGCACGAACGCCACCTCGACGAAGATCAGCGGCTCGCGCGGGATGCGCGGATGGAAGAACGCGTAGCAACGGCGATCGGAATCGAGCCGGTTGCGCAGATCGGTCCACGAGGAAATCTCGTGCACGGCCTCGTAGCGGATGAGCTTCTCGAGCAGCGACGCCGGCGAGTCCCACGTAATGGGCTGCAGCTCGAGCAGCCCCACGTCGAACCAGTTCGAGAACAGGGCCTCGAGGTCGTCATCGAGCGCGCGCAGCCCCGGAATGCGCTTGTGCCAGCGCAGCATGTCCGCGCGCAGGTGAATCAGGAAATGCAGCCCGCAGACGCTGTCCCCGTGCTGGCCATGCAGCGCCGCGAGCCGCTTGAAGAAGCGGATGCGCGCATTCGATAGCGCCTGCGAGAGGCTCGCGTGGACCGTGGCCGCCTCGCTGCCGGGCGCCGCGACCTCGGCCAGCACGCCGAGCATGGCCTGCCGCGCGGCCTCGCCGGCGGCCTCGTACTCCTGCCGCCACGCCTGCGCGGCGGCATTGGCCGCGCCATCGGTCAGACGCGCGTCGAAGCATTGCCGCAGTTGCTCGCGCTGGCGCCGCAGCACGCGCGGCGATAGCGCGATGGCTTCGGGGGCGACGGGCTTCGCCGCGGGCGCCTGCGGCTCGCCCTCGCCCTTCCGGCCCCACCAGCGGCCAAACCGCGCAAGCAGCGTGTCCCCGCTCCCGCGTTCGGTATCGAGCGGCGCGCTGACCTTCTCGCCGACCTTCTCGCTGACCTTCTGTTCGGTCGTATCGAGGACGTTCATGGGGTCTCCTGTGCGGACGAGGAAACATGCATGCGCAGGACGTTTGAGCGCTCGGCGCCGTCCAGCGTGCGCAGTGCCGCGCGCTGGCGCAGCACGTGCGTCTTCATCAGCGCCTCCGCCCCTTCCGAATCGCGTGCCTTGAGCGCCGAGAACACCGACAGATGCTCGGCGCACGATTCGTGCACGCGTCCATCGAGCTTCAGGCTCTTGTGGCGCGACAACCGCAACACCTTGCGCAGATCGCTGACCACGCCCGATAGCCAGCGGTTGCCGGCCAGGCGCTGGATCGCTTCGTGAATCTGGTAGTTCGTCTCGTAGTACGCGTCGATCTGCTCGTCGGCCGCGTGGCGCGCCAGCTCGGCGTGCAGCACCTCCAGCGCGTCGAGGTCGTCCTCGGTGACGTTGCGCGCGGCCTCGTAGGCACAGCGGCCCTCGAGCAGCGCCATCAGCGGAAAGATCTCGTCGAGGTCCTGCTCGGTCAGCTCGTTGACGAAGCAGCCCCGCCGCGGCTCCAGCCGCACGAGCCCCTCTGCCGCGAGCACCTTCAGCGCTTCGCGCAACGGCGTGCGCGAGATGCCCAGCGACGCGGCCAGCGCGACTTCGTCGATCCATGCGCCGGGCATCAGCGCATGATCGTCGATCATTGCGCGCAGCCGGTCGGACACCTCGAGATACAGCGCCTGCTGGACGATTCGCATGTCGCCTCCAAGCCGCAATAATTCATAATTATGAGCGGCGGCCGGGACGTGACAACCCGGTGTCTACCCGAACGAGGGAAAACCAGAAGGGCATGAAGCCGGAACGTGAAGCGGGAACGTGAAGCAGGACACCAGCCGAGGTGCGACGGACGACGTCGCCCTCCCTGACGATCGTCGCCCGCGCCTGAAAGAATGCCGCGCGTATCTCATCGCGGACCGGCGGGTGCGCCAGCCACGCGTGGACCAGGTTGGTTCGACCGGCGCCAGTCCCACGCCTCCCCGTGCAAGTGCCGCTACTGCCTGGCACCGATTCTCCCGCTCTTCGTCCGTGGAATCGCGATTCTTGTAACAGACTTTATAGCGAAGACCGTGCCAGTACGGTTAAGCCTCTGATTTCATTGATGATGACGATCGAAGACTTGTTACATCTCCCCAGGCATGTAACAGAATGTATCTCCCCCGTTACGACCCGGCTGGCCGTCCGAAGCGTTGCCACGACGCATCACGCGGCAAATTGTCGGGTATATGCCACATAATGCCCTATCAGGACGTCGCGCGAGTGCGACAATGCGTTGCCCGGCGCATTCGGGAGGATGGTTCCGCCGCGCAGATCGGTTGCATCGATGAAACAACTAAAAACGGAGAATCCGGATATGCAATGGGAGAACAAGGAGGGTGGACGCGAGTTGCCGTTCGCCTTCACGGGGTCGGGGTCGGAATACTTTCGCATCTGGATCGTCAACACACTGCTGGGGCTCGTTACGCTCGGTATCTACACGGCATGGGCCAAGGTCCGCACGCTCCAGTACTTCTATCGCAATACGCGCGTCGATAACGCGACGTTCGACTACCACGGCAATCCGCTGGCCATCCTCAAGGGCCGGATCATTGCATTCGTGCTGTTCGGCGCGCTGCAGATGGGCGGCTACATCAGCCCGCTGCTCCCGCTCGTCGCGCTGCTGATCGTCGCCGCCGTCATGCCGTTCCTGCTCGTGCGTTCGCTGCGCTTCCGCATGGCCAATTCAAGCTATCGCGGCCTGCGCTTCGCGTTTCGTGGCAGCGATGGCGATGGCTACAAGGCGTTCCTGCTGTGGCCGCTGCTCGCGGTCCTGACGCTCGGCATCCTCACACCGCTCGCGCACCAGCGCCTCAAGCAGTTCCAGCACGGCAACGCACGATTCGGCACCGCACCGTTCGCGTTCCACGCGCCGGTGAGCGCGTTCTACCGCGTCTACGTGGCGGTGTCGCTCACGGGCGTTCTGCTGGCTGGCGGTGGCGCGGCGCTCGGCGCCCTGCTGGGCTCCGCGGTAGGCGCCGCATCCGTCCTCACGGTATCGGGCGCGGTCCTGGGCCTTTGGCTGGCGTTCATGCTTGCGGCACCGTTGTATCGCGCGCGGCTGCAGAACACGATCTGGCGCGCCACGACGCTCGCGGAACATCGCTTCGGCAGCGACGTGCGCACCGGCCGCCTGTTCCTCATCATGCTGACCAACGCGATCCTCATCGTGCTGACGCTCGGCCTGTTCCTGCCGTTCGCGCGCGTGCGCGTGGCGCGCTATTGCGTCGAATCGATGACGCTGTTCGCCGCCGGCCCGCTCGATCATTTCATTGCGGCAGAGATCGACCAGGTCGATGCGCTTGGCGATGCGACGGCCGAATGGTATGACATCGATATCGCCCTCTGACCGATGACCGCCATGGTTGCCGCCTCGTACTTCGACACGCGCTCGTCGCGCGCGCACGCGGTCACGCTGGACGTTGCCGGCGGCGACGCCGTGCTGCGCGATGGCAACGGAGAGGAGCTGCGGCGCGCGCCGCTGTCCTCGCTGCGCGTGTCCGAACGCACGCGACGCGCGCCGCGCCTCGTCACGTTCAGCGATGGCGCGTATTGCGAGATCGCCGACAACGTCGCGTTCGACGCGCTGCTGGCGGCAACGGGTTACCGGGAGGGATGGGTCGCGCGCGCGCAGAACAGCTGGCGGCTCGTCGGTCTCGCAGCCGTCGGCCTCGTCGCCGCGTGCGTGCTCTGCTACGAGTTGGTGCTGCCGTGGGGCGCGCGCATACTGGCCGATGCCGTACCCGCATCGATCGAGGCGCAGCTGGGCCAGGCGACGCTCGACGCCCTCGATGCGCGGATGGTCGGCCCGAGCGAGCTGTCGGCCGCCGACCAAAAGGCCATTCGCGACCGCTTCGCGGCGCTCTCGCTGCCTGCGGATCCCAGCCATCGCTACGATATCCAGTTTCGCAAGGGCAAGGGCATCGGCCCCAACGCGCTGGCCCTGCCCGGCGGCACGATCGTCGTGACGGACGAACTGGTCGCACTGATCGGCACCGGAACCGGCATGATGGGCGTGCTCGCGCACGAGGCCGGCCACGTGGCCCAGCGCCACGGCCTGCGGCAGGTGATCCAGGCCTCCGCGATCGGCGCCGCGGCCGTCTATGTGTTCGGTGACTTCTCGACGATCCTCGCGGGTGTGCCCGCGGCAATGCTGACCATGCGCTATTCGCGCGAGCACGAGCGCGAAGCCGATGCGTTCGCGATCGACATCCTGCGCGCGAACCGGCTATCGCCGTCGGCGCTCGCCGATGTCCTGCAGAAGCTGGAAGATGCGCACGGACGGCGCGGTGGAAAGTCCGCGGCACGAAACGGCGCGGAGGGCAATCCAGACGAAGAGAACGACTTCCTCGCCTCGCACCCGCTCACACGCGAACGGATCGAGACGATTCGTGAGGCGGGACGCTTGCCCTGAGCGTCAGAGGTAGACGACCGAGAACGTCATCGATCCATCGATCGCCACGCCCTGGTTCAGCGGCGGCAGGTCGTTGATGGCGGCGATCTCGAGCGAGACCGCGAATGTCTGCTGCAGGGTCGTGAAGGTGCCGGGCGTGTTGCCGCCTTTCGGCGCCCACGACAGCTGATAGTCCGATGCCCCCGACAGATCGCCGCTGAGGCGCGCCCATGCACCGGCGCCGATGCGCGAGATCGGATCGGTCCCGTTGCCGTCACCGACCGAATTGCGCGTGGCCAGCGTGAAATTTCCGACGGCCCTGCTGTTGACCATGCCCAGACCGAACAGCGTCGGATTGCCGATGTCGCGCGATTCGCTGCCCTGGCGGTTGTCGGTCATCGCCAGCGCCACCGAGGCAGGCGCATCGCATGCCACGGTAACGGTGACATCGCGCGCGGGCAGCTTCGTGGGCGTCGTTTTGCTCAGTGTGGATGCCGGAATGTCGCCGAAGTCGAGCGTTGCCTGCGAGAGCGAGACGTTGCACGAGGCGGGGACGAGACTGGCGCCGATGGAGAACGGCGTCGAGCTGGCCGCGGCGGCGGCGCCAGGGAGGATGCCGGCGGCCAGCGAGGCTAACGCGGCCAATGCGGCGATGAGGTTTCGCTCGCAACGTGGCAGCAATCGCCTGGGGGACGGTCTGGCTGACGGCGGGTGTGCCCGGTCGGGCGAGGGGTTCGGAACGGCACGCGACATGATGCGGAATGCGATGGACGATTGAGATGCCTGCATTCTGTGCAACGTCAGCAATCAACTAAATAGCATTTCTACGAAAACAAGAAGGGCCCGCACGATGCGAGCCCTTCGAGCCACCGCGCCCGCTACCGCGCGGTCAATCCGTCACAGCGCCCTTGCTGGCCGTGGAGGCGAGCTTCGAGAACTTGGCCAGCACCCCGCGCGTGTAGCGCGGCGCCGGGGCCTTCCACGCGGCGCGCCGGCGCGCGAGCTCGGCGTCGTCCACATTCAGCTGGAGCTTGAGCTGATGCGCGTCGATCGTGATGGAGTCGCCTTCCTGCACGAGCGCGATGGTGCCGCCCACGTACGCCTCCGGCGCGACGTGGCCCACCACCATGCCCCACGTACCGCCCGAGAAGCGCCCGTCGGTAATGAAGCCCACCGATTCGCCGAGCCCCTTGCCGATGATCGCGGACGTCGGGGCAAGCATCTCCGGCATGCCGGGGCCGCCCTTGGGACCAAGGTACCGCAGCACCAGCACGTCGCCGGACTGGATGCGATCGGCGAGGATCGCATCCATCGCGCTCTGCTCGTCGTCGAACACGCGCGCGGGGCCCGTGATGACCGGATTCTTGAGGCCCGTGATCTTGGCCACCGCGCCCTCTTCGGCCAGGTTCCCCTTGAGGATCGCGAGGTGACCCTGCTTGTAGAGTGCCTTGTCGATCGGCAGGATCACGTCCTGATCCGCGCGCGGCTGGTCGGGCACGTGCGCGAGTTCCTCCGCGAGCGTGCGGCCCGTGATCGTCAGGCAGTCGCCGTGCAGCAGGCCCGCGTTCAGCAGGATCTTGAGCACCTGCGGAATGCCGCCCGCGCGATGCAGGTCGGTGGCCACGTACTGGCCCGACGGCTTGAGGTTGCAGATCACGGGCACCTTGCGGCGGATGCGCTCGAAATCGTCGATGGTCCATTCGACCTCGGCCGAATGCGCGATCGCGAGGTAATGGAGCACCGCGTTGGTGGACCCGCCGGTCGCCATGATCAGCGACACCGCGTTCTCGATCGACTGCTTCGTGATGATGTCGCGCGGCTTGATGTCGCGCTTGATGGCCTCGTACAACACGCGCGCCGACTCGGCCGCGCTATCCACCTTTTCGTCGTCCGGGTTCGCCATCGTCGACGAATACAGCAGCGACATGCCGAGCGCCTCGAACGACGAACTCATCGTGTTGGCCGTGTACATGCCGCCGCACGAGCCCGACGACGGGCAGGCATTGCGCTCCACGCCCTCGAAGTCTTCCTCGCTCATGCGGCCGGCCGTGAATTCGCCCACGGCCTCGAATGCCGAGACGATCGTCAGGTCCTTGCCCTTCCAGTTGCCGGGCTTGATCGTGCCGCCGTACACATAGATGCCGGGCACATTGGTGCGCGCGAGCGCGATCATGCCACCGGGCATGTTCTTGTCGCAGCCGCCGATGACGACCACGCCGTCCATCCACTGGCCTTGCACCGCGGTCTCGATGCAGTCGGCGATGACCTCGCGCGAGATCAGCGAGTACTTCATGCCCTCGGTGCCCATCGACATGCCGTCGGAGATCGTCGGCGTGCCGAAGATCTGCGGGTTGGCTCCCGATGCTTTGACGGCGTTCACGGCCGCGTCGGCCAGGCGCTGGAGGCCGGAATTGCAAGGGGTGATCGTCGAGTGCCCGTTGGCAATGCCGATCATCGGCTTGTCGAAGTCTTCCTTCTCGTAGCCGAGCGCGTAGTACATCGAACGATTGGGGGAACGGGCCACGCCCTGCGTGATGTGCCGGGACCGCTTGTTGAATGCCATGGTGGGGATCTCCGATGTTTTCTTGTGGACGACAGCATGGCCCTTTGCGTGTTCGGGTGTCAAATATATTATTCAACCCTTATTGAGTCGAAAAACATATCAGAGATGCGGGAGCAACACGTGGACCTGCGGCAACTGCGGTACTTTGTCACGGTGGCGGAAGAACTGCATTTCGGCCGCGCCGCGCAGCGGCTCGCCATGACGCAGCCGCCGCTCTCGCAACACATCCAGGCGCTGGAGGAGGAAATCGGCGTCCGGCTGTTCGCGCGCACGCGCCGCTCCGTCATGCTGACGCCGGCCGGACAGCAGTGGCTGCCCGAGGTGCGCCGCGTGCTGGCCGACGCCGGTGCGCTGTCGGCGCTCGCCCAGCGCTTCGCGCGCGGCGAGATCGGGTCGCTGACGCTGGCGTTCGTCAGCACGGCCGACTACGGCATCCTGCCCGACCTGCTGCGGCGCTTCCGCGCGCGGCATCCCGACGTGCAGCTCCATCTGCGCGAAGCGACGAGCGACATCCAGTTCGACGCGCTGATGGACGGCACCATCGACGCGGGGCTCGTCATCCGCCCGCAAATGCCCGCGATGCCCCACGGGCTCTCGTACCTGCCGCTCGTGCGCGAGCCGCTGGTGCTCGCCGTGCCCGATGGCTGGCGGCCCGCGACGTCCGCGATCTCGCTCCGCGATGCCGCCCATGAACCGCTGATCGTCTTCCCGCGGCGAAGCGCGCCGGCGTTTTATGACATCATTACGGGCTACTATGCCCGCGAGGGGCTGACGCCCACGGTCGCGCAGGAAGCGATCCAGATGCAGACCATCGTCAGTCTCGTGTCGGCCGGCATGGGCGTGGCACTCGTGCCCGCATCGCTGCGCAATCTGCGGCGGACCGGTGTCTCGTACCTCGCGCTGCGGGAAGCGGGGCCCGATATCGAGACCGGTCTCGTCTGGCGCGAAGGCGCCGCGGGCGTGGCGCCGGTATTGCGGTCGTTCATCGACATCGCCGGCGCCATGGCGCTGACGCATGAGGCTGGCACGATGCAGGCACCCCGCTCATAGCATCCATTTAACTCTCTCGGAACCCATGCTCGTTCACCCGCAATTCGATCCGGTCGCCATCCACCTGGGACCGCTGGCCATCCGCTGGTACGGCCTCATGTACCTGGCCGGCTTCATCATGTTCCTGTGGTTCGGCCGCCTGCGCGTCCGCCAGCCGCATAACTTCCTGCGCGGCTGGACCACGCGCGATCTGGACGACCTGCTGTTCTACGGTGTGCTGGGCGTGATTCTCGGCGGGCGGCTCGGCTACGTGCTGTTCTACAAGCCCACGTACTACCTCTCGCATCCGCTCGAAATCTTCAAGGTGTGGGAAGGCGGCATGGCCTTCCATGGCGGCTTCCTCGGCGTGCTCGTCGCGGTCTGGGTGTTTGCGCGCCTGCGCGGCCGCAGCTGGTTCGAGGTGACCGACTTCATCGCGCCGCTGATCCCGTGCGGGCTCGCGGCCGGGCGTATCGGCAATTTCATCAACGGCGAACTGTGGGGCCGCCCGACCGACCTGCCGTGGGGCATGATCTTCCCGCAGGCCGGCGACAATATCCCGCGCCATCCGTCGCAGCTGTATCAGTTTGCGGGCGAAGGCGTCGCGCTGTTCATCATCCTGTGGTTCTATTCGCGCAAGCCGCGTCCCACGGCGGCAGTGTCCGGGCTGTTCCTGCTCGGCTACGGCGTGTTCCGCTTCCTCGCCGAGTACACGCGCGAGCCGGACAACTTCCTCGGCCTGCTGGCGCTGAACTTCTCGATGGGGCAGTGGCTGAGCCTGCCGATGATCCTGGCCGGCGTGATCATGATGGTGTGGGCATACCGCCGCGCCGGCAGCCGGGATGCGGCGCGCGCCTGAGGCGCGTCACACCCTGCGTTACATCCCGCCCGGGTCGCGCTCGATTTCTTCGAGCGTGGCATCGAGCCATTCGACCAGGCGCGCTTCCAGCGCCTGCGTCAGTTCCGCGGCCAGCTGCGCCGTCAGCGGCGCGAGGCGCGACTGCAGCGTCGCCTCGGTATGCGCCTCCACGACCTGCGGCCACTCGGTGCGGAACCGCATCATCACGCGCGTCAGCAGCTCGCTGCGCACGGCACGCAGATCGTCCTCCCCGGACAGATAAGGCGTGGCGTCGAGAATCGGCGGACCGCCGCCATCGTCCTCGAGGCGGTCGTCGAGCGCTACCACCTCAGTGAGCTCGACCACGTCGGTCAGCTCCACCACGTCGTTCAGCGCGACCATGTCGCCCAGATCGCTCGCCCCTTCGCTCCCGTCGCCCACGTTCCCGACATGCGTGATCACCCCCGATGCGGGCATGCCCGTGGTATCGATCACGCCGCCCGGCGATGCCGCGTCAGCATCCGTCGCGGGCAGGTCGATGACCTCGGTCAGCAGCGGAATGCTGTCGTGGGGCCCGGGCCGCGGAATCACCCGCGAAGTGGTGCGCTCGCTCATGCCGACTCTCCTTTGGCGGACTGTCCGATGTCATGATGCGCGAGCGGATACCCGCGCTCGCGGTAGAAACGATATCGCGCGCGGCCCGCTTCGCGCGCTTCCGGCGAGGCGCCGACCACTTCGATCATCCGCTCGAAGCGCGCGAACTCCGCGGGCGCTTCCGCCTCGAGGTTGATCAGGATCTGATGGTGCGGCACCCCGTCGAGCGTCGCGGCCAGCACGATCGGCGTCACCGCCGCCTGCGGGCTGTCGAGCCCGCAGTGCGGCAGGAAGTCCAGCGCGGAGAACGTCCACAGCCGCTGGTCCAGCTGCGACAGCTGCTGGGGCGAGCCGTGCACCACCATCTTCTGCCCGGCGCCATAGGCCTTGCGGACCAGCCGGCAAACATAGCCGAGCGTGTCGGGCACGTTGCTGTGGAAGTCGATACGCGTCATCGTGCGGCTCCGCTCTCCGTGCCCGTCAGCCCACGCGGTCCATCAGGAAGCGCGCGAGCAGCGGCACCGGGCGGCCCGTGGCGCCCTTGGCCGCGCCGCTCTTCCAGGCGGTACCGGCGATATCCAGGTGGGCCCAGTCGTACTTCTCGGTATAGCGCGCGAGGAAGCACGCCGCCGTCACGCTGCCCGCGGGACGGCCGCCAATGTTCGCCATGTCGGCGAAATTGGACTTGAGCTGGTCCTGGTACTCGTCGTCCAGCGGCAGGCGCCAGGCGGTGTCCAGCGCCTTCTTGCCCGCGTCCAGCAGCTGGTCGGCCAGCATGTCGTTGCGCGCGTACAGGCCGCTGTTCACATGGCCCAGCGCGATGATGCAGGCGCCCGTGAGCGTGGCCACATCGATCACGGCGGCCGGCTTGAAGCGCTCGACGTAGGTCAGCGCGTCGCACAGGATCAGGCGGCCTTCGGCGTCGGTGTTCAGGATCTCGATGGTCTGGCCGGACATGCTGGTCACCACGTCGCCCGGCTTGGTCGCCACGCCGCTCGGCATGTTCTCGCAGGTCGGCACCACGGCGATCACGTTCAGGCGCAGGCCCATCTCGGCCACGGCCTGGATGGTGCCGAGCACCGAGGCGGCGCCGCACATGTCGTACTTCATTTCATCCATGCCCTCGCCCGGCTTCAGCGAAATACCGCCGGTATCGAAGGTGATGCCCTTGCCCACGAGCACCACGGGCGCCTGCTTGGCGCCCGCGCCGTCATAGCGCAGCACGATGAACTGGGGCGGCTCCACGCTGCCCTTGGTCACGGCCAGGAAGGCGCCCATCTTCAGCGCCTCGATCTGCTTGCGGCCGAGGATCTCGGCCTTGAGCTTGTGGCGCTTGGCGATCCCGCGGGCGGCATCGGCCAGGTAGGTCGGCGTGCAGATGTTCGACGGCAGGTTGCCGAGGTCGCGGGCCAGGTCCATGCCGTTGGCGATCGCGGTACCGCGCACCACGGCCTGGGTGGCGGCCTTGGCGTCCGCCGAATCCACGGCCAGCACGATCTTGCGCAGCGACGGGCGGTCCGCGCCGTTGGCGCCGCGCGGGGCGCGCTTGAGCTCCGGATGGCGCTCCAGCAGGCGGTAGCCGGCGTCGCGCACGAGCGTGATCGTCGTGATCACCGACCAGGCCACGTCGCGCTGGGTCGGGGCCTGCGGGGCCAGTGCCCACAGCGCCGTGGCGGCACGCGTGCCGGCCAGCGCACGAATCGCGGTGCGTACGGCCTCCGCGAACGCCTTGTCGTGAAAGTCGGCTTCCTTGCCTAAACCCACGAGCAATACGCGGGCGGCGCCGATTCCGGGCACTTCATGCAGCATGATATGCGTGCCGCGCTTGCCTTCGAAGTCGCCCTGCTTGACCAGACGTGCCACCAGCCCCTTGGTGGCAACATCCAGTGCCTTGGCCACGCCGGCCAGATTCTGGCCTTCGAACAGACCGACCACGAGGCAGTCGGTCTTGGTCGCCAGGAAACCATTTTGGCCGGCCTTGCTCCAATCCAGGGCTTTTGTGCTAAATTCCATCGCGCTTCCTTCCAGGGGCTCGTCGAAAAGAAAGCCCCCATTATCCGCGATTTTCATCCGCGACTCGCCGCCGCCGACACGCCACGCTGACAGCCCCGCGGTCCTGCCAGCTTCCTCGGCGCCCCGGCACATCGCCCGCTCCGGCCGGCAGCCCGGAACCGAATCCGCATGATCTTTCAACAAGCTCTGCGACGCGAGCTCGCGTACACCGCCGGTGCGGTGTTCCTGGTCATGCTGACCTTCATGCTCACGTCGCTCGTCATCCGCATCCTGGGGCTCGCCGCCAACGGCAAGGCCAGCCCCAACGACGTGCTGATGCTGATCGGACTGGCGACCATCGGTTACCTGTCGATCCTGCTATCCGCCTCGCTGTTCATCTCGACGCTGATCGTTCTGACGCGCTGGTACAAGGACTCGGAGATGGTGGTGTGGTTCTCCGCCGGCATCTCGCTGCGGGACTTCGTGAAACCCGTGTTGCAGTTCGCCACGCCGTTCATCGTCATGTCCCTGCTGCTGGGGATGTTCGCGTGGCCCTGGGCCAACGAGCAGAGCGCGCTGTTTCGCGACCGCTTCCAGCAGCGCGGCGTGCTGTCGATGATCGCGTCGGGCCGTTTCATCGAGCCCGCCAACGGCAACTACGTGCTGTTCATCGAAGGCATCGACGGCCAGATGAAGAACGCGCAGAACGTGTTCGTCGCCAACGCCGAAGCCAACAAGATCGGCGTGGCGCTGTCCCATCAGGGCCACTTCGAGACGATGCCCAACGGCGACCGCCTCGTCGTGATGGAAAACGGCCGCCGCTACGCGGGCACGCCGGGCCAGCTCGACTATCGCATCCTCGAATTCGAGCGCTACGCAGTCAAGGTCGATACCAAACCGCCTGAAACCGAAGCCGACCTGCCGGCCAAGAGCCGCCCGACCCTCGATCTGCTGCGCAACCCGACGCGCGAGAACATGGGCGAGCTGCTCTGGCGCATCTCGCTGCCGATCCTGGCCTTCAATTTCGTGATGATCGCGATTCCGCTCGCGTACGTGAACCCGCGCCTCGGCCGGTACACGCCGCTGGTATTCGCGGTACTGATCTACCTGACCTACAGCAACGTGATCAACCTCGCCCAGGCCTGGGTGCGTTCGGGCTCGCTGCATTTCTGGACCGCGCTCGTACCGGTTCACCTCATCGTGTTCTTCGGCGCGGTGATGATGTTCCGTTACCGTCAGAACCGCAGCCTCGGCGGCTGGCGCGCCGTGTTTGGCCTTGGCCGCCGCAAGGCGAACGGGGGCCGCGCATGAAGGTCCTCTACGTCTACGAGCGGTATTTCGCGCGGCTGATCTACGGCGTCTTCTCGTTCATCCTGTTCGCGGTGCTCGCGCTGTTCGTGTTCTTCGACATGCTCAACGAGCTCGAGAGCGTGCAGGGCGGTTACACGTCGCTGATCGCGTTCTTCCACGTGATGCTGGAGGCGCCGACCCGCGTCTACGAGGTGCTGCCGATCGCGGTACTGATCAGCGCGATCTACGTGTTCTCGCAACTGGCCAGCCAGTCCGAGTACACGATCTTCCGCGTGGCGGGCCTCAACACGCGGCAGGCGCTGTTCTCGCTGTTCAAGCTCGCGGTGCCGCTTGCGATCACGACATTCATCTTTGGCGAGTTCATCGGCCCCGCGGCCGAGCAGTACGCGCAGAAGATCAAGCTCCAGGCGATTGGCGCGACGGTGTCGTCGGGCTTCCGCTCGGGCGTCTGGGTCAAGGACCGCGACAAGGACAACACGCCCGGCGCCGCCGGCGGCGAGGTCACGCGCTTCGTCAACGTGCAGGGCCTCAAGGCGGACCAGAGCATCAACGGCATCACGATCTACGAGTTCGACAGCAACTACCGGCTGCGCGTGATTCGCGTGGCGCAGGAAGGCCGCTACCAGGGTGGCCAGTCCTGGCAGCTGAACCAGGTCAACGAGACCCGCTTCATCGAGCTGCCGCACGAAGCGGGCGTTCGCCGCGACGCGCTGGCGCCGGACTTCCGCGCCGAGCAGGCCAGGTTCCCGAACATGGTCATGCATTCGGAGCTCACGCCGCAGATCCTGTCGGTGCTGCTCGTGACGCCGGAGCGGATGTCCACGGTGGACCTGTTCCGCTATATCCGCCACCTGCGCGACAACAAGCAGGACACGCAGCGGTACGAGATCGCGTTCTGGAAAAAGGTGGTCTACCCGCTCACGCTGTTCGTGATGGTCGCGCTGGCGCTGCCGTTCGCGTACCTGCATGCGCGGGCCGGCGCGGTGGGCGTCAAGGTGTTCGGCGGCATCATGCTGGGCCTGTCGTTCCACCTGTCCAACACGCTGTTCTCCCACGTCGGCCTGCTGCACACGTGGCCGCCCATCATCTCGGCGCTGGTCCCGGGGACGCTCTACCTGCTGGTGGGCCTCACGGCGCTGCGCTGGGTGGATCGGCACTAGCCCATGGCCGGCACGCCCTTCCCCGCCTCGCAGGCGCTGATCCTGTTCGCCCACGGCGCGCGCGATGCGCGCTGGCGCGAGCCGTTCGATCGGCTGCATGGCAAGCTCACGGCACTACTGCCCGGCTGCGACGTGCGGCTCGCATTTCTGGAATTGATGACGCCGGCATTGCCCGAGGTGCTTGCCGAAGTCGCCGCGGACGGCCGTGCGCACGTCACGATCGTTCCGGTGTTCTTCGGGCAAGGGGGGCACTTGCGGCGCGACTTTCCGGCCCTCGTGGAACAGTGCCGCCAGCAGTATCCGGATATGCGGATCGATACGGCAACGGCTGTGGGCGAATCGGACAGCGTACTGGATGCCATTGCCGCGTATTGCGCGGCGTCGATCCGGGCCTGATCAGGCCGCGCGGATGGCGTCCGGCCGACCGTCGGCGGGTACCGCTTCCGTCTCGCGCTGTCCCAGCGCTTCCCCGATCATCAGCAGGCTCGGCTGCACCGGATCCATCCATGCCGCGGCCTCGCCGGCGGCCATCTCGCGCAGCGTGAACTGGTGGCTGCGCTGGCGCGGCGTGGTGGCGGCTTCCACGACCCAGGCGGGGGTGGTAGCGGGCTTGCCGCGCGCGATCAGCTGAGCGGCGATACGGGCCGCCTGATCGCGTCCCATGTAGTAGACGATGGTGTCCGCCTTGACGTCGGCATCGACGTCGACCTCGTCGGCGGCCTTGGCCTGTGTGGCAAACGCCACGCTGCGCGACACGCCGCGCTTGGTCAGCGGGCGCGCGATCGCGCTGGCGGCCGCGAGGGCCGCCGTGATGCCGGGCACCACTTCATACTCGATGCCCGCGGCTTCCAGCGCCTGAAGCTCCTCGTCGGCGCGCCCGAACAGCATCGGATCGCCACCCTTGAGGCGCACCACGCGCGCGTACTTGCCCGCCAGATCGACGATCTGGCGGTTGATGAACAGCTGCGCGGTGGAACGCTGGCCGCAACGCTTCCCCACTTCGATCAGCTCGGCCTGGGGACACCAGGCGAGCATCTCGGGCGACACCAGCGCATCGTGCAGCACGACCTCGGCCTCGCCCAGCAGGCGTGCGCCGCGCACCGTAATGAGGTCCGCCGCGCCGGGGCCCGCACCAATCAGGTACACCTTGCCCGGCGCGTGCCGTTTTGCCTTGTCTTGTGGGGAATTCATGTTCAGTGCCTGCGTGGCGTTACCGGTCAAGCGTAAGCACGGATCATACCCGCTGCCACCGTGTGGTTGGTGGCTTCGTCGATCAGCACGAACGCGCCCGTCGCCGGGTTGTCGCCATACGCATCGCACACGATCGGCTTCTGCAGCGAGATCTGCACCGCGCCAATGTCGTTGAGACGGATATCGTGGCGGCCGGTTTCATGCGACAGGGTATGAACGTCGAGCACGCGATCCACAGCCGACACGCGCGCGAACACGCTGGCCGTGGTGTGCTTGAGCACGTACTTGCGCGCCGGGTTCAGCGACTCGTCGTCGAACCAGCAGAGGTCCGCCTGCAGCTTCTTGGCCGCCACGGCAGCGGTCTCGGCGGCGACGAACATATCACCCCGCGATACATCCACATCCTCGGACAGGCGCACGGTGACGGTGTCGCCCGCATGCGCGGCATCCGCGCTGCCGTTCGGCGTCAGCACCTCGGCGACCACGGCCTCGCGGTTCGCGGGCAGCACGCGGAGCTTCTGGCCCACGCGCACGGTACCCGCTTCCACGCGACCCGCGTAGCCGCGGAAGTCGTCCGATTGCGCGCCATCCTGGCGGATGACGAGCTGCACCGGGAAGCGCAGCGCCGCGTCGCCCGCGGGCGCGAAGTCCTGCACCGGCAGCGCTTCGAGCAGGGGCAGCAGCGGCTCGCCCTGATACCACGGCATGGCATCGCTCGCATGCACGATGTTGTCGCCACGCAGCGCGGACACGGGCACGTACTGCACGTCCTTCAGCCCCAGCTGTTCGGCCAGCTCGGTGTAGGCGGTGCGGATCTCGTTGAAGCGCTGTTCGCTGTAGTCGACGAGGTCCATCTTGTTGACCGCGACGATCACGTGCTGCAGTTCCAGCAGCTTGAGGATCGCCGAATGGCGCTTGGTCTGCGCGAGCAGCTCGGCGCGGCCGTTCGTGACCGTGACGCGCGTCGCATCGACGAGCACGATTGCGGCGTGCGCCGTGGAAGCGCCCGTGACCATGTTGCGCGTGTACTGCTCGTGACCCGGCGTGTCCGCGATGATGAACTTGCGGCGCGCGGTGGAGAAGTAGCGATATGCCACGTCGATGGTAATGCCCTGCTCGCGCTCGGCCTCGAGGCCGTCCGTCAGCAGCGAGAAGTCGATCTGCTCGCCCGCGGTGCGCTTGTTCTTGGCGTTTGCCAGCGCGGTCAGCTGGTCGGACAGCACGGCCTTGCTGTCGTACAGCAGGCGGCCGATCAGCGTGCTCTTGCCGTCGTCGACGGAGCCTGCGGTGATAAAGCGCAGCAGGCCTTGGTGATTCGATTGGGTGCTCATGAGTAATCCTGTTCCGTGGCGTCGGGGGTCGCGATCAGAAGTAGCCTTCCTTCTTGCGGCGTTCCATCGAGGCTTCGCTAGTCTGGTCGTCCATGCGGGTCGCGCCACGCTCGGTGATCTCCGTCACCGCGGTTTCCGCGATGATCTCCACCGGCGAAGCCGCCGTGCTCGCCACCGGGCACGTGCAGCTGATATCGCCCACGGTACGGAAGCGGACCGACAGCACTTCGCTCTCGTCGCCATCCTGCTTCGGCGTGATGGGCGTCACGGGCACGAGCAGGCCATTCTTGCGCACGACCTCGCGCTGGTGCGCGTAGTAGATCGGCGGCAGCGCCAGGTTCTCGCGCGCGATGTACTGCCACACGTCGAGCTCGGTCCAGTTCGAGATCGGGAACACGCGCATCTGCTCGCCCTGCGCCATGCGCGCGTTGTAGAGGCTCCACAGTTCCGGGCGCTGCGCCTTGGGATCCCACTGGCCGAATTCGTCGCGGAACGAGAAGATGCGCTCCTTCGCGCGGGCCTTCTCTTCGTCGCGGCGCGCGCCGCCCATCAGCGCGTCGTACTTGTGCGCCTCGATGGTTTCCAGCAGCGTCACGGCCTGCGCGGCATTGCGCGAGTCGGTTTCCTTGCGCAGGCGCACGGTGCCGCGCTTGATCGAGTCCTCGACATGGCCCACCACGAGGCGCGCGCCGATCTCGGCCACGCGCTGGTCGCGGAACGCGATCACTTCCGGATAGTTGTGGCCCGTGTCGATATGCACGAGCGGGAACGGCAGTTCGGTCTTGCGATCGCCGAGCCGGAACGCCTTGAGCGCCAGGTGCAGCATCACGATCGAATCCTTGCCGCCCGAGAACAGCAGCGCGGGATTGCGGCACTCGGCCACCACCTCGCGGATGATGTAGATCGACTCGGCTTCCAGCCGGTCGAGGTGGTCGTTCTGTACCTGCAGCAGGTGCTCGACGTTGCTGGCAACGTTGGCGGTAACTTCTGCTTCGGCGATTTCGTTCATGATGCCCATGTCGTGTGGCCTCGTTTTAATGCTTGATGTTCTGTTCGTGCAACCCGCATTCCTTGGAGTCCTTCGACTCCCACCACCAGCGCCCGGCGCGTACATCCTCGCCGGCCTTGGTCGCGCGCGTACACGGCTCGCAGCCGATGCTCGGGTAACCCTTGGCATGCAGCGCGTTGACGGGCACGTTGTGGCGCGTCAGGTAGGCCCAGACTTCGGCCTCGCTCCAGTCCGCCAGCGGGTTGAACTTCGGAATGCCGCGCGCATCGTCCATCTCTTCGAACGGCAGCTCCAGGCGCGTGACGGCCTGCTCGCGGCGCTGGCCCGTCATCCACGCATCGGCGTGGGACAGCGCGCGGTTGAGCGGCTCGACCTTGCGAATGCCGCAGCAGGACTTGCGCAGGTCCACGCTCTCGTAGAACGCGTTCTCGCCGTGGCGCTTCACGTAGTTCTCGACCGCTTCCGCATCGGGCGTGAACTGCTCGATCACGTAGCCGTAGTGCGCATGCACCTTGTCCAGCACCGCCAGCGTTTCGGCATGCAGGCGGCCCGTGTTCAGCGTGAACACGCGGATACCCGCGCGCACGCCTTCGTTGCCGCGCAGGATCGCGTCCGTCAGCACCATGTCCTCGGCGGCCAGGCTCGTGGCGAAGCGCGCGCGGAAAAAGCGCGACGCAATGCCCGCCAGCCGTTCGGCCAGCGCCTGTTCCTTGGCCTCGAGGGCCTCGATCGAGCCCGTGTACAGGGGCATCGTCCACAGCGCTGGGGGACGCAGGGACGACACCTCCGCGGAGGCATCGACAACGGGAATGTCTGACAGGACGACGCTCATGCCGCCCCGCCTTGATGCGCAGCCCCGTGCGCCGTTACCTCCGCGCGGGCGCGGCGGAACAGCGGCAGGGGCTCATCCACCGACGCCTGGTAGGCCACGGTGAATTCGGTGAAGCCCTTGATCGCGTCCTCGATGTTCTTGTCCGCGCGCACCGCGAACGCATCGAAGCCGCAACGCTTCATGAAGTTGAGCTGGTCGCGCAGCACGTCGCCGATGGCGCGCAGCTGGCCCGCCCAGTGATAGCGCGTGCGCAGCAGATAGGCCGTCGAGAAGCCGCGGCCATCACGGAACACCGGGAAGTCCACCGCCACCACCGAAACCTGCTTGAACAGGACCTCGGCATCGGCCGGCTCGTCTTCCGGGGCCAGCCACACGCCGGTGATGGCCGGGTCACGGCCAGCCAGCAGCGCTTCGCTGGCTTTCCATACCGACAGCGGGAACAGCACGGCGTCCTTACCCTGTGCGGCGGCGGCGATACGCGCCTCGTCGAGCGGTTCCGCTTCGGTCGCGCGCAGCACGGTCCAGTTGTCGTCGACGATGACCGGACGCACTTCCGTGGCGCTGCGTTGCAGTTGAATGATCTTTGCCATGTTCGTTTTCTCCGGTCTTCAGGCTTCGGCGCGCTCGCGCTGCTTGTCGGCGTACACGCGTTCCTTGAACGGCGTGATACCGATGCGCGACAGCGTCTGGATGAACGGCTCGTCCTCGACGCGGTTGGCGACGAACGTGTCGATGATGCGGCTGACCACATCGGGCATTTCCTCGGCGCTGAACGACGGGCCGATGACCTTGCCGAGCGCCGCGTTGTTGCCTTGCGCGCCGCCGAGCGTCACCTGGTACCACTCGGAACCGTCCTTGTCCACGCCGAGCACGCCGATATTGCCGACGTGGTGATGGCCGCAGGCGTTGATGCAGCCGGAGATGTTCAGCGAGAGTTCGCCGAGGTCGTAGACGTAGTCGAGGTCCTCGAAGCGCTCCTGGATCGCGGCCGCGATCGGCAGCGACTTGGCGTTGGCCAGCGAGCAGAAGTCGCCGCCCGGGCACGCGATGATGTCGGTCAGCAGGCCGATGTTCGCGGTGGCCAGGCCGGCCTTCTTCGCGAGCTGCCACAGGTCGAACAGGTCGCGCTTCTTCACGTCCGGCAGGATCAGGTTCTGCTCGTGCGCCACGCGCAGTTCGCCGTAGCCGAAGCGGTCGGCCAGATCGGCCACCGCATCCATCTGCACGTCGGTGGCGTCGCCCGGGGGCGATGCGGGACCGGGCTTCGTCGACAGCGTGACGGCCGCATAGCCCGTCACCTTGTGGCCATGCACGTTACGGCTGACCCAGCGCGCGAACGCCTTGTCCTCGAGCAAATGCTTTTCGTAGGACGCATCGGTATCGGGCAGCTTCTCGTAGGCCGGGGGCGCGAAGTACTGCGCCACGCGGTCGAATTCTTCCTGCGTGATCGTGCCGGGACCGTCCTTGCTGAACTGCCATTCTTCCTCGACTTCCTTGGCGAACTTCTCCGCGCCGATGGCCTTCACGAGGATCTTGATACGCGCCTTGTACTTGTTGTCGCGGCGGCCATAGCGGTTGTACACGCGAATGGCCGACTCGACGTACGACAGCAGGTGCTGCCACGGCAGGTCTTCCTTGATCACGGTGCCGAGGATCGGCGTGCGGCCCAGGCCGCCACCGGCCCAGATACGCAGGCGCGTCTCGCCTTCCGCGTTGCGGTAGGCCTCGATGCCGATATCGTGCATCTGGATCACGGCGCGATCGGTCGCCGAGGCGTTGATCGCGATCTTGAACTTGCGCGGCAGGAACGCGAATTCGGGCTGGAACGTGCTCCACTGGCGCAGCAGTTCGGCCAGCACGCGCGGATCGACGTACTCGTCCGGCGCCACGCCGGCGAAGTGGTCGGTCGTGATGTTGCGGACGCAGTTGCCCGAGGTCTGGATGCCGTGCATCTCGACGCTGGCGAGGTCGGCCAGCACGTCGGGCACGCGCTCGAGGTCCATCCAGTTGTACTGGATGTTCTGGCGCGTCGAGAAATGGCCGTAGCCGCGGTCGTACGTGCGCGCGATATGCGCGAGCATGCGCAGCTGCTTCGACGACAGCAGGCCATACGGAATCGCCACGCGCAGCATGTACGCATGGCGCTGCATGTACAGGCCGTTCTGCAGCCGCAGCGGCAGGAATTCTTCCTCGGTCAGTTCGCCGGAGAGACGGCGCTGTACCTGGTCACGAAACTGGGCAACGCGTTCGTTGACGATGCGTTGGTCATACTGGTCGTACTGATACATGGTGTGGGTCCGTTCAGTATTCGTCGTTTAATCGGGGGCGCTCAGGAGACGAGCTTGATCGCGACGAGCGTCAAGGTCGTTGCCAGGGCCGCGCGCACGAGCCGCTCGGGCAGTGCCCGCGACAGTTGCGCGCCAAGCCAGATGCCGGGGATCGAGCCCACCAGCAGCGCGAGGAGCAGGTTCCAGTGCACGGTACCGAGCCACACATGGCCAAGGCCGGCCAGCGCGGTCAGCGGCACCGCGTACGCGATGTCGGTGCCGGCCACTTCGGCCGGCTTCATATGGGGGTACAGCAGCAGGATCAGCGTCGCGCCGACCGCGCCCGCGCCGATCGACGACACGGTCACGAGCACGCCGATCACGGCGCCGACGATGACCGTCGCAATCGTCTGCGCGCGGCCTTCGAGCTGGAAACGGGGATGACGCGCGAGCCAGTCGAGCATCTGCTTGCGGAACAGCAGCGAGGCGACGGTCAGCAGCACCGACACGCCGATGGTCAGGCGGATCGCGTGCAGCCACTGGGCGTCGAGCTCGCCGGCACTCTTGAGGACAAGGATGGCCGCGACCGCGGCGGGCAGGCTGCCGATGCAGAGGCGGCGCACCACGTGCCACTGCACGTGGCCATGCGCGCGGTGCGCGATCGTGCCGAAGCCCTTGGTGATGGCGGCGAAGGCGAGGTCAGTGCCGACCGCCGTGGCGGGCGAGAAGCCGAACAGCAGCGTCAGCAGCGGCGTCATGAGCGAACCCCCACCCACGCCGGTCAAACCGACGAGGAGACCGACCAGCAGACCGGAAACGGTATAGGCGAGGGACATGCAAGCTCTCGGCGTGGCCCCTTGCCGGGATGCTCGGGCGCCTGCGGGGGGCGGCGCGCGAAGACACTGGGCCATTCATTAACAAAGTTCGCAAATCGTAATAAACTGGCCTCATATCTCAAACTAATAAGAAGTTGTTTGTTTATACGACCGAAGTTATATGAACCTGCACCAGTTCCGATTCGTCCGTGAAGCCGTCCGTCAGAATTTCAATCTGACCGAGGCGGCTAAAGCGCTTTATACGTCACAACCGGGCGTCTCGAAGGCTATTATCGAGCTGGAAGAGGAGCTGGGTGTCGATATCTTCACTCGCCACGGCAAGCGGATTCGCAGCCTGACCGAGCCGGGGCGGCGCATCCTGACCTCCGTGGAGAAGATTTTGCAGGAGGTGGAGAGCCTCAAACGTGTCGGCAAGGACTATGCGGCACAGGATCAGGGCAATTTCACCATCGCCACCACGCACACGCAGGCCCGTTATGCCCTCCCCCGCGTAGTCGGCGAGTTCACCAAGCGTTACCCGAAGGTCCGCCTGTCCATCCAGCAGGGCAACCCGGCCCAGATCGCCGACATGGTCCTGCACGACCAGGCCGACATCGCGATCGCGACGGAAGGGATCTCGCGCGACCGAGGCCTCGTATCCCTGCCCGGCTATCAATGGCAACATGTGGTGGTTACGCCACCCGACCATCCGCTGCTCGAGCGCAAGCACCTGACGATCGAGGATCTGATGGCCTTCCCGCTCATTACCTACGACCCGAACTTCGCGGGCCGGCCCAAGATCGACAAGGCGTTCGAGCTGCGACAGCTGCAGCCGGACATCGTGCTCGAGGCCGTCGATGCCGACGTGATCAAGACCTACGTCGAGATCGGCCTCGGGGTCGGCATCGTCGCGGGCGTCGCGTTCGACCCCGAGCGCGACCGCAACCTGCGTGGCATTCCGGCCGGCCACCTGTTCGGTACCAATGTGACCCATCTGGCCGTCAAGCAAGGCGCCTACCTGCGCAGCTTCGTCTACACCTTCATCGAACTGTTCTCGCCCACGCTGAACCGCAAGCTGGTCGAGCAGGCGATGTCCGGCGACCACGAAGCCTACGAGCTCTGATTGCCCCTGTTGACTTGAGTATGTCCACCCATTCATCCGAACCCATCATCCACTGGACCGAGGACGGTGCCGAGCGCCAGGCGCGCTGGCGCTCCGAGGCCGGTGTGCCCGCGCCCAGGCGCGTGGTCATCGCCGACGACACCACGTCGGCCGATACCGCCTATCGTCTCGCCTGCGAGGGCACCGCGCTGCTGTGGCGCGGGGACTTTCAGAACGCGCGCCAGCTGCTGCAGGCCATGGCCCGCCGCACGGACCGCAAGCCCAGGCGCGCGCCCAAGGGCGCCAAGGCTCCCGCGAGCGTGACCGAGGCCTTCCATCTGCATCGGCTCGCGCAGTCGCAGCGCGCGCGCACGCTGGGCATGCTGCTGATTCCGTTCGATGCGGACCACGTGGTGCCGCTGCGCCGCGCGCCCGATGTGCACGAGGCCTGCGTGCAGGTCCATGGCGAGACCGATGCCCCGTACGTGGCCTCCCTGCGCGAACTGCTCGGCATGATCGGCGCCTACGAATGGCGTCGCAAGGGCGTGGAAGTGCCGGCGCTCGAGGACCGCATCCATCCGTGGTACGGCGTGTTCTCGCCGGTGCGCGGCGAATATCTCGATCTCGTGGCCGCCGAGCCGCTGCCCGCCGGGCTGGCGAAGCAGTCGCTCGCGTTCGATATCGGTACGGGTACCGGCGTGATCGCCGCCGTGCTCGCGCGCCGCGGCGTGCGGCGCGTGGTGGCCACCGACCAGGATCCGCGCGCGCTGGGCTGCGCGCGCGCAAACCTTTCGCAGCTGGGTTACGCGGACCGCGTCGAAGTCACCGAAGCCGATCTGTTCCCGGCCGGCCGCGCGCCGCTCGTGGTCTGCAATCCGCCATGGGTGCCCGCCCGGCCGAGCTCGCCGATCGAGCACGCCGTGTTCGATCCGGAAAGCCGCATGCTGCGCGGTTTCCTCGCGGGACTGGCCGCGCATCTGGAGCCGGGCGGCGAAGGCTGGCTGCTGCTCTCGGACTTTGCCGAGCATCTGGGCCTGCGCACGCGAGAGGAACTGCAGGGCTGGATCGATGCGGCGGGGCTCGTCGTGGCCGGCCGCTCGGATATTCGCCCGCGCCACCCGAAGGCCGCCGACGCCGACGATCCGCTGCACGCCGCGCGCGTGGCCGAAGTGACGTCGCTCTGGAAACTGCGCGCCAAAGCCTAGAACGTGGAGACCGTTTTATGACTACCGTTGCATTCATTGGCCTCGGCGTGATGGGCGCGCCGATGGTCGGCCATCTGATCGCGGCCGGCCATACCGTGCGCGCCTCCGTGCGCCGGCCGGAAGCCGCCGAGGCGGCGCGCGCGCTCGGCGCCGAACCGTTCTTCTCTCACGCCGAAGCGGCACGCGGCGCCGAGGTCGTCTTTACCAACGTGACATCGTCCGAGGACGTGCGCGAGGTATTGCTCGGCAAGAACGGCGTGGTGGACGGCGCCGCGCCGGGCACGATCTGCATCGACCACAGCACGATCTCCCCGATCGTCACGCGCGAGATCGCGGCGGCGCTTGCCGCGCGCGGCATCGAGGCGCTCGACTGCCCGGTGTCGGGCGGCGTGATCGGCGCGCAGGCGGCCACGCTGACGATCATGGTCGGTGGCAGCGAAGCCGTACTCGAGCGCGTGCGCCCGTTGCTGGCCGTCATCGGCAAGCATATCAACTACATCGGCGATCATGGCGCGGGCCAGGTGGCCAAGCTGTGCAACCAGATCGCGCAGGTCGTCAATATCGAAGGCATTGCGGAAGCGATGCGCTTTGCGGGCGCGCAGGGTGTCGACACGCAGCGCGTGTTCAACGCGATGGCGAGCGGCTTCGCGGGCAGCCGCATGCTCGATCTGCTCGGACCGAAGATGGTCTCGCGCGATTTCGCGCCGGGCATGGAAGCGCGCCTGCACTACAAGGATTTCGGTCTCGCCAACGGTATCGCCGAAGAACTCGGGCTGCCGCTGCCCGCGATGCGCGCCACCGCGGCGCAACTCGACAAGCTTATCGACAACGGCTGGGGCAAGGACGATACGTCTTCGCTGCTGCGCGTGCTCGAACAGCAGAACGGAAAGTAATCAGACCGCGCCCACCATCGCGAGGGTCGCGCGCAGCAACGGCGTGCCCTCGCGCGCAAGGTCGTCCAGCGCGTTGAAATGGTGCCGGCCCGGCAGCGGAATGTCCTCGCGCACATTGTCGGGCCAGGCCGCCCGGATCAGCGCCTTCTGGCGATGGAACTCGCTCGACTCGAGCTCCCCCACGGCCGTGATGAACGGCGCATCGGTCGCGGGTTTCAGGTAGGCCGGCGAGAGCCGCTCGACGTCAGCCGCGCTGAGCTTCAGATCCGTCTGCAGGAATTCGGCGCGCCGCAGCGGCTCGAGGTCGTACAGCCCGCTGATCGACATCCCACCCTTGACCAGATCGGCCGGCAGGTCCGCGCCGAACTGCGGCCAGAGCGCCGCCATCAGCATCGCCACGAGATGCCCGCCCACCGAATGGCCCGCCAGATAGATGCGGTCGCGGTCGTGCCCCAGCGCAGCGGCCTCGCGGTAGAGCCACGCCACGCTCTGCAGGACCTGCCGCACGATCGTCTCGACGCTGACCGCCGGGCATAACGAATAGTTGATCACCGCGACCGACACGCCCTTGCGCGGCAGCTGCGTCGCGACAAAGCTGTGGTCGCTCTTGTCGAGCGAGCGGAAGTACCCGCCGTGCATAAACACCAGCAGCGGCGGCCGCGCGAAATCGACGCTGGTCACCGCGGGAAAGTAATCGAGCGTCTCCGCGTCGGCGTACGGGGAATCGGGGTCGCCATAGCCGAGCCCCTCGCGAAACGTGACACGCGCGCGCACGAGCGCGGAGTCCGCTGCCCATCGAGCCATATGCACGGGATGATCGGGCACGAGCGCGCGGTTGTTGTACGCGTGCGCATAGAAGGCAGGATCCTGCGAGGGCAGTTCGGCGAGACTGGCCAGGGTGGGATGGGCAGACATGGCGGTTCCGTTCGTCATGAGATCACGATGGTGGCGCTGTGATCCTACACGATCTGATAACGTACCCGCTCGAACCCTTCCCATGGATACCGCCATGGTCGTCAAACGCCGGCTCCGCGCCAACGCGCACGATCAACTCGGCCCACCCGCGATCCCGGTGGCGGCCAACGCGCGCTGCCCGCTATGCGGCCGTCCGCTGCTCGAAGACGCCAGCACCGATCTGCACCACCCGATCCCGAAAAGCCAGGGCGGCCGCGAGGTCGTGCCCATGCACCGTATCTGCCACCAGAAGATCCACTCGGTCTTTACGGAACCCGAACTCGCGGCCACCTATCACGACTGGCCCACGCTGCGCGCCCACCCGGTCATCGCCGCCTTCATCCGCTGGATCGCGCGCAAGCCGCCGGGCTTCTACGACCGCAACCGCACCACCAACGCCCGCCGCGGCCGCTGACCGCCAATCCCGTTGTTCCGCCCCCCGATTTCCGGCATAATCCCCGATTCATCGCGGGCACTGCATTGGCAGCGGCCCCACCCAAGGCCCGGGTGGTGAAACAGGTAGACGCAGGGGACTCAAAATCCCCCGCCGCAAGGCGTGTCGGTTCGAGTCCGACCCCGGGCACCAATTCGAAAGCCGTCCCAGCGCAAGCCGGGACGGCTTTTTAACGTCTGGCGCGCGCGTTCGCTTTCGGTACCGGTGCTGGCGGCGCTGGTGCTGGCGCCGGCCGGGACGGCATCGCACGAATGAAGTCGATGAACGCCCGCAGTGGCGCGGGCACCAGTTGTCGGCCGGCGTAGTAGAGGAACGGCCCGGAAAACGACGTCCACCACGGCTCCAGGATCGGTTCGAGCGCACCGGTAGCAAAGTGCGGGCGCAGCCAATCCTCGAACAGATGGATGACGCCGGTGCCCGCGATCGCCACATCCACGGCCAGATCGACGCCACCCCCGACATGCACGAGCAGCGGGCCGTCAGGATTGATGGTCACCGTCTTGCCATGGCGACCGAACTCCCAGGGATAGATCGCGCCGCTGCTGAAACGGCCCCGGATACACGCGTGGTCCAGCAGCTCCTTCGGATGCTTCGGGCGGCCACGGCTATCCAGATACGCGGGTGCGGCCGCGGTCGCCAGGCGCTGCACGCGCGGACCGATCGGGATGGCGATCATGTCCTGCTCCAGTCGCTCCTCGTAGCGAATGCCCGCATCGCAGCCGGCCGCAATCACATCGACGAAGCTTTCCTCGGTGATGACTTCGACGCGGACGTCCGGATAGGCCGCGAGAAAACCCGGAAGAATCGACGGCAAGACCAGCCTCGCGGCGCTGACCGGCACATTGAGCCGCAGCGTGCCCATCGGCCGGTTGCGGAACTGGTTCACGACGTCGATCGCGGCCTCGACCTCGTCGAGCGCCGGCGTCAACCGCTCCAGCAGCCGGCTCCCCGCTTCTGTCGGCACCACGCTTCGCGTATTGCGGTTGAGCAGGCGCACGCCGAGTTGCGCCTCGAGCCGGCGCACGGCCTCGCTCAGGCTCGAAGCGCTGCCCCCCGCGAGCCGCGCGCCGTCTCGAAAGCCTTTTGCACGCGCCACCGCGACAAACGCATTCAGATCGTTCAAGTCATGTTTCATTGTTCGGGTTTCCGCACAGCCCGTCCGGTTTATGGGTCATTGTCGCACAGGGTCATGGCACCTACATTCTCGATATCCATCGGGAGAATCCACATGACGAACATCGACAACATCACGAAGGGCGGCGCATACGCTCTCGGCAATCGCCGCGTCAACCGCCTTGGCTACGGCGCCATGCAGCTGGCCGGGCCGGGCGTCTTTGGCCCGCCCAGGGACGGCAATGCCGCGCTCGCCGTGCTGCGGGAAGCCATCGCACTAGGCGTCAACCACATCGACACCAGCGACTTCTATGGGCCCCACATCACGAACCAGATCATCCGCCAGGCCCTGCATCCGTATCGCGCAGATCTGACCATCGTGACCAAGGTCGGCGCGAAGCGCGGCGCCGACGCGTCCTGGCTTCCGGCGATGTCGAAAGAAGATCTGTCGCAGGCCGTCCATGACAACCTGCGCAACCTTGGCGTGGACGTTCTCGACGTCGTCAACCTGCGCAGCATGTTCAGCGTGCACGGCCCGACGGAAGGTTCGCTCGAAGAACCCCTGACTGTGCTGGCCGAACTGCAGCAGCGCGGGCTGATCCGCCATATCGGCCTGAGCAACGTCACGCCCACGCAGATCGGCGAAGGGCAGCGTATCTGTCAGATTGTCTGTGTGCAGAATCAGTACAACCTTGCGCATCGCGCCGACGATGCGCTGATCGATGCCCTGGCGCGCGAGGGCATCGCCTACGTGCCCTTCTTCCCACTGGGCGGCTTCTCGCCGTTGCAGTCGGCGACGCTGTCCGAGGTGGCCACGCGATTGCAGGCCACACCGATGCAGGTCGCGCTGGCGTGGCTGCTGCGACGATCGCCCAATATCCTGCTGATTCCGGGCACGTCTTCGGTCTTGCATTTGCGCGAAAACCTCGCATCCGCCGAACTGGTGCTGCCCGATGACGCCATCGCCGCGCTCGATGGCATGGCCGACCCCACCTAGCGCCATGCACGGGCACGTGGCGTGCCAGCCGTTTGTCAGACTTCGCCTACTTCCGTGCGTCTGGCTCACGGTCTATCCTGCGGGTTGCGGTCCGGCGCCATGGTGCGGCGGACCGTCCAACGACAACACAAACCTCAGGGAACGACCATGACTCGCATCTCCGCGACGGCGGCGGCCTTTGGCTGCGCGCTCCTGATGACCGGGTGTGCCGGCACCAACTACGATGGGCTCACGCAGGCCGGCGGCAGCCTGTTCTCCGCGGCGTCGCTGTCCGATGCCAACGTCAAGCAGCTCTCCGACCAGTCCTGCGCGGAGATGGACAAGAAGAACACCGTGGCGACCGCGGACAGCACCTATGCCAAGCGGCTGACCACCATCATGGCCGGCCTCAAGAACACCGGGCTGCCGCTCGATGCCAAGGTCTACATGACCAAGGACGTCAATGCATGGGCGATGGCCAACGGTTGCGTGCGCGTCTATAGCGGCCTCATGGACCTGATGACCGACGACGAGGTGCGCGGTGTGCTCGGCCACGAGATCGGACACGTGGCGCTGGGCCATACCAAGGCCGCGATGCAGGTCGCGTACTCCACCGCGGCCGCGCGGGGCCTGCTCGGGTCGCTGGGCAACACGACGCTCACGGCGCTGTCGTCGTCGCAGGTCGGCGAACTCGGCGAGACCTTTATCAATGCCCAGTTCTCGCAGCGGCAGGAAAGCGCCGCGGACGATTACTCCTACGATCTGCTTACCAAGAACGGGCAGAACCGCCAGGCACTCGTCACCGCGTTCCAGAAGCTGGCGAAGCTCGACGGCGGCAACTCGAGCCTGCTGAGTTCGCATCCGGGCTCCGCCGCGCGCGCCCAGCATATTCAGGACCGGCTCAACAGCGGCAAATAGGTGTCGGCGGCGAGCTTGTTGAAGCCGTTTAAATCACCTTCGAAACGTTTCAATTCCTGACGCGAAACGCCGCGCGGATAATCCTCCACACCCTTGCAGGCAGGGCTGTCATCGTGACTGCAAGGGCGACCTGGAGGCCGCAACCGCGTCATGGAACCTGCGCTCGCACTGCTTGCCGGAAATCCCGAGATCGCGCTCTTTCTGGCGCTGGCGATCGGCCATGCGGTAGGCGCCATCCGCTTCGGGCCGTTCCAGCTCGGCGGCATCTGCGGCACGCTCATCGCCGCGCTCGTCATCGGGCAGGCCGGCGTCCGGCTCGACGACGACGTACGCAACGTCGCGTTCGCACTCTTTATCTTCGCGCTCGGTTTCACGGGCGGCCCACAGTTCTTCGCCAACGTCGCGAAGGAATGGCGCATCGGCCTGCTGTCGCTCGTCGAAGTCTTCGTATTGCTCGCGCTGCTGGCCATCGCGGTACCGCTGCTGCGGCTGGACCCCGGCACCGCGGCGGGACTGCTGGCGGGCGCGGCCACCGAGTCCGCCGTCATCGGCACCGCCTCGGAAGCCATCGCGCACCTCGGCGTCGATGCCGAGCAGACCCGCGTCCTCCAGAGCCATATCGTCACCGCGTACAGCGTCACGTACCTGTTCGGGCTGATCGCCATCGTGCTGTTCACGAGCCAGCTCGCGCCGTGGCTGCTGCGCGAGAACCTGCGCGAATCGGCGCAGCGACTATGGCAGAAGCTTGGCGGACAGGATGACGGGCAGGACGGCCAGCTCGATGCCTTGCCGCGCATCGTCTCGCGCGTGCTGCGCGTGGGCCCGGCCGGCGAGGCGCTGACGGTCATCGACGCCGAACGCGGCGTCGCGATGGGCGTGACCATCCGCCGCATCCTCCGCGATGGCGAAACGACGAAACCCGCACCGGACGATGTCCTGCATGTCGGCGACATCGTGCTGGCGGTCGGCCGCCGCGATGCCATGGTCGCGTTCGTACCGCGCATCGGCACGGAGGCCGGCGGCCACGACGCGCTGGCCGCCGAGTTCGAGGACGTGATCCAGTGCGAGCAAAGCGTGCTGCTGACGCGCCGCGAAGTCGTCGGCCTCACGCTGTCGCGCCTGCGCGAGATGGCCGATGTCGGCGCGGGCCGCGGCGTCTACCTCGCGAACCTCTCGCGCATGCAGCATCGCGTGCCCCTGCTGCCCGAGACCGTGCTCCAGCGCGCCGACGTGCTCACGCTGTCCGGCCCGCGCGATGCCGTGCAGCACGCGCTGCCGGAGCTCGGCTACGCGATCGTGCCGACGATTCGCACGGACTTCGTGTTCCTCGGCATCGGCATCCTGCTCGGCATGTGGATCGGCTCGCTGCATGTCGATATCGGTCGCGCCAATCTCACGCTCGGCACAGGGGGCGGCTGCCTCGTCGCGGGCCTCGCATTCGGCTGGCTGCGCGCGCGCGTGCCGCTCATGGGCTCGCTGCCCGGCCCCGCCGCGGAGATTCTCAAGGACTTCGGCCTGGCCACCTTCATCGCCGCGGTGGGACTGAGCGCGGGTCCCGACGCGCTGCGCCTGATCGCGCAGTACGGCCTCGTGCTGCCGATCGCGGGCGTGCTGATCTCGGTGATTCCCGCGGCCATCTCGCTCTACATCGGCCGCCGCTGGCTGCGGCTCGACCTGCCGATCCTGCTCGGCGCCGTTGCCGGCCAGCATTGCAGCACCCCCACGATCATGGCGCTGACCAATGCCGCGGGTAACGGCACGCCCGTGATCGGCTACACGATCACGTACGCAATCTCCAACGTGCTGCTACCGCTTCTCGGCCCCATCGCCGTCACGATGGCCGCCGCCATGGCAGCCCGTTGAACACGATCCCGATTTGCATCGCATCACGGCAATACAAAGAGGAGGTCTTCATGGAATGGCTGCACAACATCTTCCAGAAATCACCGGAGTCCGCGCTGTTCCTGTCGCTGGCGGTCGGCTACGCCCTCGGCAAGATCACGTTCGGCAAGTTCCAGCTCGGCGGCGTGGCCGGATCGCTGCTCGCGGCAGTCGTCATCAGTCAGGTGGGCGTCGAGATCGATAACGGCGTGAAGGCCGTGATGTTCGCGGTGTTCATCTACGCCGTGGGCTATGAAAGCGGCCCGCAGTTCTTCAACTCGCTCAACCGCAGCTCGCTGCGCGAGATCGCGATGGCGGTCTTCATGGCGGTGGCCGGCCTCGTGACCGTCGTCGTGCTGGCCAAGCTGTTCCACCTCGACAAGGGCCTGGCGGCGGGGCTCGCGGCGGGCGGCATGACGCAGTCCGCGATCATCGGCACGGCCGGCGACGCCATCACCAAGCTCGGCCTGCCGCCGGACCAGGTCAAGACGCTGCAGGCCAACGTCGCCATTGGTTATGCGGTGACCTACGTATTCGGCTCGCTCGGCGCGATCATCGTCTGCGTGAACATCCTGCCGCGCTTCATGGGCTCCGACCTCAAGACGGACGCGAAGAAGGTGGAAGCGGCCATGCACGGCGGTCTGCCGCAGTACGGCCCGGGCCAGGCCGGTGCACTGCCCCGCCTCGTGGGCCGCCTGTTCCGCGTGACCGGCGCCGCGGGCAAGACCGTGTCGCAGATCGAGATGGGCGGCGACGACCTCGTCACCGTCGAGAAGATCCAGCGCGCGGGCAAGCCGCTCGAGGTCACGCAGGACACGCTGCTGCAGGCAGGCGACCTCGTGCTGATGGTGGGCCGGCGCGACGCGATGGTACCCACGGCGCTCGTGATCGGCGAGGAAGTCGCCGATGCGGAGGGCATGGGCACGGTCATGCAGACCCGGCGCGCGGTGTTCACGCTCAAGGGCATGAACGACAAGACGCTCGGCGAGATCGTCGCCAATGTCAGCCGAGAGATGCGCCACGGCGTGTACCTCGAACGCATCGAGCGCAACGAGCATCCGCTGCCGCTGCTGCCGGACGTGCATCTGCAGCACGGCGACATCATCACGTTCTACGGCACGCCCGCCGATACCAAGCGCGCGGCGCAACGCGCGGGCTACGAACTGCAGCCCAGCGAGAAGACGGACTTCGTCTACTTCGGCGCCGGCGTGCTCGTGGGCCTGCTCATCGGCCTGCTTGTCGTGCGCATCGGTTCCATCCCCCTCACGCTGGGTTCGGGCGGCGGCGCGCTGCTATCGGGCCTCGTGTTCGGCTGGGCGCGGTCGAAGCATCCGATGTATGGCGCCATGCCGACCGCCGCGTGCCAGCTGCTCAAGGACTTCGGGCTCGCCGCGTTCGTCGCGATCGTCGGTATCAACTCGGGCCTGCAGGCCGTGTCCACGCTCAAGGAGTCCGGGCTGACGATCTTCATTCTCGGCGCGGTCGTCACGCTGCTGCCCCTCTTCCTCACGATGCTGTTCGGCCGTTACGTCCTGCGCTACGACAACTCGGCACTGCTCGCGGGCGCGCTGTCCGGCTCGCGCAGCGCCAACCCCGCGTTCGGCGGGATTCTCGACAAGGCGGAAAGCCCGGTGCCGACCGTGCCGTTCGCCATCACGTATGCCATCGCCAACGTATTGCTGACCCTGCTCGGCCCATTGGTCGTGGGTCTCGTCTAGGTCTCGTCTAAAGGAGCGAAAACCATGAGCAAACCCGATCTCGCCAAGCTGGCCAGCCTGTCGCCATTCGAACTCAAGGACGAACTCATCAAGCTCGCCAGCAGCCGCAGCGACTGCCTGATGCTGAATGCGGGCCGCGGCAATCCAAACTTTCTCGCCACCGTGCCGCGCCATGGCTTCTGGCAGCTCGGCCTGTTCGCGATGCGCGAGTCCGAGCGCTCGTTCTCGTACATGCCCGAGGGCGTCGGCGGGTTTCCGCGGCGCGAAGGCATCGAGGAACGCTTCGACCTGTTCGCGCGCGAATGCGCGGACGCGCCGGGCGTGAAATTCCTCGCGGGCGCGGTGTCGTACGTGCGCGACCAGCTCGGCCTCGACGCCGGCGACTTCCTGTACGAGATGTGCGAGGGCATCCTCGCGTGCAACTATCCGGTGCCGGACCGCATGCTGCGGCTCTCCGAGGTGATCGTCGGCCAATACATCCGCAAGGAGATGATCGGCAATCATCCGTTCATCGGCGAATTCGACCTGTTCGCGGTGGAAGGCGGCACGGCCGCGATGACCTATCTGTTCAACTCGATGCGCGAGAATCATCTGCTCAAGGCCGGCGACACCATCGCGCTCGGCATGCCGATCTTCACGCCCTATATCGAGATTCCCGAGCTCAACGATTACCAGCTCGTGGAGTTGATGATCGATGCCGACGCCGACGCGCGCTGGCAGTATCCGAACAAGGAGCTCGACAAGCTGCGCGACCCCAAGGTCAAGGCGTTCTTCCTCGTCAACCCCAGCAACCCGCCATCGGTGCGGATGAGCGACGAGAGCCTCGAGTACCTCGCCTCGATCATCGAGGAGCGGCCCGACCTGATCATCCTGACCGACGACGTGTACGGCACCTTCGCGGACGACTTCACGTCGCTGTTCGCGCTGTGCCCGCGCAACACGATCCTCGTCTATTCGTTCTCGAAGTATTTCGGCGCCACGGGCTGGCGGCTGGGCGTCATCGCCACGCATCGCGACAACGTGTTCGACGAACAGCTCAAGGCACTGCCCGAAGCCCAGCGCACATCGCTGCACAAGCGCTACAACTCCATCACCACCACACCGGACACGCTCAAGTTCATCGATCGCGTGGTGGCGGACAGCCGCACGGTCGCGCTCAATCACACGGCGGGGCTTTCCACGCCGCAGCAGGTGCAGATGGTGCTGTTCTCGCTGTTCTCGCTCATGGACACGCCCGATGCGTACAAGCAGGCGATGAAGCGGCTCATCCGCAAGCGCAAGGCCGCGCTGTTCCGCGAGATCGGCATCGCGCCCGAGGAAGGCGATCCGAATGTCGTCGATTACTACACGCTGCTCGATATCGAGCAGCTCGGCGGCAAGGCCATCGGCCCGGACTTCGTGAAATGGGTGCTGAGTTCGCAGGAGCCCGTGGAACTGCTGTTCCGGCTGGCCGAGGAAGCGGGTGTGGTGCTGCTGCCGGGACGTGGCTTCGGCACGCGCCATCCGTCCGGGCGCGTATCGCTGGCCAATCTGAACGAATCGGACTACGTGAAGATCGGTCGCTCGATTCGCAAGCTGTTCGAAGAATATGTGGAGAAGTACAACCAGGCGACGGGTAACAAGGCGAACAAGAACGTCGTCAAGAAATAGGCAATGGGCGACAGGGAGGGGGGTGCCCCCCTCCCTTCGCCTTATACCTTCGACTCCACGAACTGCAGCATCGTCTCCAGCATCTTCCGGATCGCGGGCTGCACGCGCGAGGCACGCGACTCGTCGTAGTCGAACGGATAGCTCTCGATCATGTACGCGCTCTGTGCCAGCTCCAGCTGCATCGCATGCACGCCACCGGCCGGATTGCCATACTGCCGCGTGATGTAGCCCCCCTTGAAGCGCCCATTGAGCACGGCCGTATGGCCCGGCACGAGGTTCGCGATCTCGAGCATGCGCGCGGCCAGGCCCGCATCGCTGCTGGCGCCGTTCGCCGATCCCAGATTGAAGTCGGTCAGCTTGCCTTCGAAGAAGCGCGGCAGCACCGAACGGATCGAATGCGCATCCCAGAGGCCGATCGTGCCGTGCTCCGCGCGCAGCCGCGCCAGTTCCTGCTGCAACGCCGTGTGGTACGGATGCCAGATCTTGTCGCGGCGCGTCGCGATCTCGGCATCGTCGGGGCCGTTGGTGCCATCCGCGTAGATCGGCGTCTTGTCGAACGTATCGACCGGGCACAGGCCGGTGGTGTCCTGGCCCGGATACAGGTTCGCGTTATCGGGCGGGCGGTTCAGGTCGATCACATAGCGCGAGTGCGTGGCCATGAGGATCGATGCGCCGAGCTCGCGCGCGAAATCGTAGAGGCGGTCCATGTGCCAGTCGGTATCGGGCACGGTGCGCGCCTCGTCGGTCAGGCGCGCGGCCACGGACGGCGGCAGGTAGGTGCCGACGTGCGGCATGGACACGAGTAGCGGGCGTGTGCCGCGGTGCAGCGTGAAAGCGGGGGTATCGGTGGTGAAGGACATCGTGGACATCTTGTCGTCGAGGGTAGACGTGTGGGGCGTATTAGGGACGAATGGGGTCTCAGTCGGTCAGCAGACGCGCGCGCGCGGCGGTGAACAGCGGGCCGGCCTCCGCCTGCAGCGGATGCTCGCCATGCTGCACGCGGCGGACGCCGGCGGTGCGAATTTCCGCTAGTGTCTCATGACCGTGGCTGGCGAACACGTGGACGGCCAGCGCCTGCGGCCCGTCGAGGCCCGCCAGCGCGACACTGCCACCATCGAGCACCGCGAAATCGGCCTGCTGGCCCACCGCAAGACCCGCCACCGCACGACCCGATGCACGCGCGCCGCCGGCCACGGCCTCGAGCCACAACCGGTCCGCCACCTGCGGATGCGCGCCGGATGCCAGCACATTGCGCCGCTGCAGTCCAAGCCGCTGCCCGTACTCGAACGTGCGCAGCTCCTCGGCCACGCTCACGCTCGCATGGCTGTCCGAACCGATGCCCCATGCGCCGTGCTGCGCCAGATAGGGCGCGGCCTCGAACACGCCGTCGCCAAGATTCGCCTCGGTGGTCGGGCAGATGCCGGCCACCGCGCCGCTCTCCGCCAGGCGGCGGCGTTCGTCCCAGTCCATATGCGTGGCATGCACGAGGCACCAGCGCGCATCGACGTCGGCATGATCGAGCAGCCATGCCACGGGCCGCGTACCGGTCTGCGCGAGGCAGTCATCGACCTCGCGCTGCTGTTCCGCGATATGGATATGCACGGGCGCCCGCGCATCCATCGCATGGAGCCCTGCCACCGCCTCGCGCAGGCTCGCGGGCGGCACCGCGCGCAGCGAGTGCGGTGCGAGGCCGAGGCGTGCGCCGTGCGCCGCGCACGCGGGCGCCAGTCGCTGCAGCAGCGCGAGCATGGCTTCGGTGCGATGGAGAAAGCGGCGCTGGTCGGGCTGCGCGGGCTTGTCTCCGAAACCCGCGGTCTGGTACAGCACGGGCAGCAGCGTCATGCCGATACCGGTGCGTTGCGCCGCGCGCAGCAGGCGCAGCGACATCTCGGCGGCATCGGCATACGGCTGCCCATCGATATCGTGGTGCACGTAGTGGAACTCGCACACGCTGGTATAGCCCGCGCGCAGCATCTCCACATACAGCTGCGTGGCAATCGCCTCGAGTGTGTCGGGCGACAGCCGCAGCGCGAAGCGATACATCAGCGTGCGCCAGCTCCAGAACGAATCGCCCCCGGCGGGATCGTCGCCGTCCGACGCGCTGCGCAACTCCGTCAGTCCCGCAAAGCCGCGCTGAAACGCGTGCGAATGAAGGTTCGGCATGCCGGGCACCACGGGCCCGGCCGCGTGTTCGACGCCGGCCCCCGGTGTCGCGTTCGGCGTCACCGCCGTCAGCCGGCCCTGCGTGTCCCAGTCCAGCAGCACATCGCTGGCCCATCCCATGGGCAGCAGCGCCTGCCGTGCGAACAGTGTGTTCATGCCGACGCTCCCCGGTACACCTGGCCCCGCCGCACGACGGTCGTGGCCGGATTGCGGCCGAACCAGTAGACGAGCTCGGCCGGCGAGGCGACGTTCCACAGCACGAAGTCCGCATCGCGGCCGGCCGCCAGCAGGCCATGCCGGTCCGCCGCGCCGAGCGCGCGCGCCGCATGCACGGTCACGCCCGCGAGCGCTTCGGGCACGGTCAGGCGGAACAGCGTCGCGGCCATGTTCAGCATCAGCAGCAGCGAGGTGGTCGGCGAGGTGCCCGGGTTGTGATCGGTCGCGATGGCCATCGGCACGCCATGCGCGCGAAGGAGCGCGATGGGCGGCAGATGCGTGTCGCGCAGGAAATAGTAGGCACCGGGCAGCAGCACCGCGACCGTGCCGGCCGCGGCCATCGCCGCCACACCGGCTTCATCGAGATGCTCGAGATGATCGGCCGACAGCGCACGATGACGCGCGGCCAGCGCGGCACCGCCGAGGTTGGTCAGCTGTTCGGCGTGTAGCTTGACGGGCAGGCCATGGCGCGCGGCCGCTTCGAACACGCGCGTGGTCTGCGCCGGCGAGAAGCCGATCGATTCGCAGAACGCATCCACCGCATCCACGAGCCCCTCCTCCGCAAGCGCCGGCAGCATCGTCTCGCAAACGAGCGCGATATAGTCGTCCGCACGCCCCGCATACTCGGGTGGCAACGCATGCGCGCCGAGAAACGTCGTATGCACGGCCACGCCATACGCCTCGCCCAGCCGCCGCGCCACGCGCAACTGCCGGCGCTCGGCCTCGAGCGACAGGCCATAGCCGGACTTGATCTCGATCGCCGTCACGCCTTCGGCAAGCAGCGGTTGCAGGCGCGCGGCGGCCTGCTCGAACAACGCCTGTTCGCTCGCCTCGCGCGTCGCGCGCACCGTGGATACGATGCCCCCGCCCGCGCGCGCAATATCTTCGTAGCTCGCGCCGGCCAGGCGCATCGCGAACTCGTCGGCGCGCTGGCCTCCGTAGACGAGATGCGTATGGCAATCGACGAGGCCGGGCGTGATCCACGCCCCGCCGGCATCGTGGCGCGGCATGGCGTCGCCCGCATACTCGGCAGGCAGTGCCGCATGGGCGCCCACCCACACGATGCGCCCATCGGCCACGACAAGCGCGCCATCGCGCATCGCATGCGCGGGGTCGCCGTCGGGCAGCAGATGGCAGTGGTGCCAGATGCCATCGGCGGCGGTTGCAAGCTGGGTCATATTGGCTCTCCGGTCTGCGCCTGGTATAGCGAGACGCGCAGGCATAGCGCGCCCTCGCCATCGGGCGTCAATGTCGTATCGGGCATCGGCGCGGCAGTCCACAGCATATTGTCACCGGGCGCGAGCCGGTCGCCGCCGGCATCTCGCCAGTCTCCGGCCACGACGCATACCAGCGTCGCGCAATCGCCCGCGATCCGCACCGGGGTCCGAAGCGCCTCGACCACTGCCCGGCATCGTCCACGCCGCGTCATCACGTTGAAGTCGCGCGTCGGCCCATCGATGAGTGCCGCATCCACCGCGACGTCGCCCGTGAACGCGAACGGTTCGCCGACACGATCGAGCCGGTGCCCGAACGAGCCATCGCGCGCGTCCAGCACCACGCCCGCGCCATCGAGCAACGCGATCTGCCGATCGATCCCCGGAAACGCCGAGAAAGGGCCATTGGCCACGATATCGGCCACGCTGATGCGCCAGTCGAACGCATCCATCGTCGCACCCGGCGGCCACACCGCGATCTCGCGCGTGATGCCGCCGCCGTTCTTCCAGGCCATCGGCGCGATCCCGTCGAGCGAAAAGCGCCGCACGTTCATCCCTGCTTCACCATCGGCAGGTCGAGCCCTTTCTCCTGCGCGCATTCGATCGCGCTCTCGTAGCCCGCGTCCGCATGGCGCATCACGCCCGTGGCCGGATCGTTCCACAGCACGCGCTCGATGCGCTTTGCCGCCGCATCGGTGCCGTCGCACACGATGACCACGCCCGCATGCTGCGAGAAGCCCATGCCCACGCCACCGCCATGATGCAGGCTGACCCACGTGGCGCCGCCCGCCGTGTTGAGCAGCGCATTGAGCAGCGGCCAGTCCGACACCGCGTCCGATCCGTCGCGCATCGCCTCGGTCTCACGGTTCGGCGATGCCACCGAACCGCAGTCGAGGTGATCGCGCCCGATCACGACCGGCGCCTTGAGCTCGCCGGACTTCACCATCTCGTTGAACGCGAGGCCCGCGCGATGCCGCTCGTCGAGACCGACCCAGCAGATGCGCGACGGCAGCCCCTGGAACGCGATGCGATCGCGCGCCATATCGAGCCAGCGATGCAGCGGCTTGTCGTCCGGGAACAGCTCCTTCATCTTGGCGTCGGTCTTGTAGATATCCTCGGGATCGCCGGACAGCGCCACCCAGCGGAACGGCCCCTTGCCGCGGCAGAACAGCGGGCGGATATACGCGGGCACGAAACCCGGGAAATCGAACGCGTTGGCCACGCCCTCGTCGAACGCGACCTGGCGGATATTGTTGCCGTAGTCGAGCGTCGGCACGCCCATCTGCTGGAACGCTAGCATGGCCTGCACGTGCTTGACGATGGACGGACGCGCGGCGGCCTCCACCGACTTCGGATCGCGCTTGCGGGCATCCTCCCACTGCTCGACCGTCCAGCCCTCCGGCAGGTAGCCGTTCACGATATCGTGCGCGGACGTCTGGTCCGTGACGATATCGGGGCGCATGCCGCCGGCCTGCGCGCGGCGCACGAGCTCCGGCACGATCTCGGCCGCATTGCCGAGCAGGCCCACGGAGATCGCCTCCTTGTTCTTCGTCGCTTCCGCGATCATGGCGAGCGCTTCGTCGATCGTGGTCGCCTTCTTGTCCAGATAGCGCGTACGCAGGCGGAAGTCGATGCGCGATTCCTGGCATTCGATCGCCAGCACGCACGCGCCGGCCAGCACGCCCGCGAGCGGCTGCGCGCCGCCCATGCCGCCGAGGCCCGCCGTCAGGATCCACTTGCCGGAGAGATCGCCGCCGTAGTGCTGGTTACCGGCTTCGACGAACGTCTCGAACGTGCCCTGCACGATGCCCTGCGTGCCGATGTAGATCCACGAGCCCGCGGTCATCTGGCCGTACATCATCAGTCCCGCGCGATCGAGCTCGTTGAACTTGTCCCAGTTGGCCCAGTGCGGCACGAGGTTCGAGTTCGCGATCAGCACGCGCGGCGCGTCGGGATGCGTGCGGAAGATGCCCACCGGCTTGCCCGACTGCACCAGCAGCGATTCATCCTCGCCCAGCCGGCGCAGGCTGTCGAGAATCGCGTCGAAGCACTCCCAGTTGCGCGCGGCCTTGCCGATGCCGCCATACACCACGAGGTCCTCCGGACGCTCGGCCACCTCGGGATCGAGGTTGTTCTGGATCATGCGATAGGCAGCTTCGATCAGCCAGTTCTTGCAATGCAGCGTATTGCCGCGCGGGGCGCGCACCTCGCGCCGGCCGCGTTGCGGCGCTGCGGTCTGCTGGGCAAATTGATGTTCGTTGGCGTTCATGGTCGGGGGATCCTGTTGGGTAACTGGAGCGTCGGTCGGAGGCGTTGTTCGGACGAGTTTCAGGCGGGGTGCGGGGCGGCGGTCGGCAGCAGCTCGCGCACGGCGGCGGGCCAGCCGGCGCCGGCATCGCCCTGCTGCACCCATTGCTTCATGGCTTCGATATCGGGCGCGAGATACCGGTCGGATTCGACGAACGCGACGCGCGCGCGAATCCGCGCAAGCTCGCTCTCGACCAGCGGGGACGATTTCAGCGGGCGATGGAATTCGATGCCCTGCGCGGCCGCCATCGCTTCGATACCGACGATGACGGCGGTATTGGCCGCCATCTCGCCCAGCCGGCGCGCGCCGTATGTGGCCATCGACACGTGGTCTTCCTGATTCGCCGACGTCGGCAGGCTGTCCACGCTCGACGGATGGGACAGCGCCTTGTTCTCGGACGCCAGCGCGGCCGCCGTGACCTGCGCGATCATGAAGCCCGAGTTCAGGCCGCCATCGCGCACGAGGAACGGCGGCAGCCCCGACAGGCCCGTATCGAGCAGCAGCGCGAGCCGGCGCTCGGAAATCGCGCCAATCTCGGCGATCGCCAGCGCGATGATGTCGGCCGCGAACGCGACGGGCTCCGCGTGGAAATTGCCACCGGACACCACATCGCCGGCCTCGGCGAACACGAGCGGATTGTCGGAAGCCGCATTGGCCTCGATGCGCAGCACGCGCGCCGCGTGCGTCAGGTTGTCCAGGCATGCGCCCATGACCTGCGGCTGGCAGCGAATCGAATACGGATCCTGCACGCGGCCGCAGGCCTTGTGCGAATCGACGATCTCGCTGCCGTCGAGCATTGCGCGCACGGCACCGGCCACGGCGATCTGGCCCGCCTGCCCGCGCGCCGCGTGAATGCGCGCGTCGAACGGCTTGACCGATCCCTTGATGGCTTCGAGCGACAACGCGCCGGCGACGATGCCAGCCGCGAACGCATCTTCGGCCGCGAACAAACCCGCCAGCGCCAGTGCCGTGGAGACCTGCGTACCGTTGAGCAGTGCCAGCCCTTCCTTCGGGCCCAGCGTAAACACGTCGAGGCCCGCGTGCGCGAGCCCTTCGCGCGCCGGCACGCGCCGGCCTTCCACCATCACGTCGCCGACGCCGATCAGCGTGCAGGACATATGCGCGAGCGGCGCGAGGTCGCCCGACGCGCCTACCGACCCCTTGGCCGGAATGCATGGCGTGACGTCGTGGTTCGCTAGCGCCAGCAGCGCCTCGATGATCTCGGGCCGCACACCGGAATGCCCGCGCGCGAGGCTGATCGCCTTGATCGCGAGAATCAGCCGCACGGTATCGGCGGCCAGGTCCGGGCCCGTGCCCACGCTGTGCGACAGCACCAGATTGCGCTGGAGCGCCGCGAGCTTGTCGTGCGGGATGCGCGACTGCGCGAGCTTGCCGAAGCCCGTATTGATGCCGTACACGACCGCGTCGGCCTCGATGATGTCCTGCACGGTCGCCTGCGCGGCGGTCACGCCGGCCCACGCCGCGTCGTCCATCGCCACACGTACCTCGCCGCGATAGATGCGGCGCAGGTCGGCCAGCGTTACCTCGCCGGGCGTCAGCACGAGCCGCGCGCGGCGATCCGCGCCGTGATGGGAAGCGTCGTTCGAAGTTGTCGTCATGTCTCTCTCGAATCTCTTGTATAAGCCTGTCTATACAGCTTAGCCAAAAAATGGCGCGATGGGAATACGGACGTACCTTGCCCTTAGCCGAACGCGGGATTGCCGTCCGCGCGGAACCGGCTGCCAAGGCGATACCGGTTACCCGGATGCAGGCAGCGCACGAACGTCACGGGCGTGCCCGCCGTCCACGTGCGTCGCGTCAGCAGCAGGCACGGCTGCGTCGCCGGCATCTCCAGTTGCGCGGCCTGCTCGGGTGTTGCCGAGATCGCATCGACCACATGCTCCACCTGGTCGTAGGGCACATTGCGCAGCAGGTACTCGCCCGGCTGCGTGTTGCGGAAATCCTGGGTAATGAAGTCGGGCGCGACGCGCGGATTGACGTAGCGGTCTTCGAGCTGGATGGGCACGCCGTCCTCGCGGTGCACGCAGACCGAGTGGAACACGGACTCGCCCGTGCGCAGGTCGAGCGCGGCCGCCACCTCGATCGAGGCCGCCACGCGCTCCACGAGGATCACGTCGCACGCGTAGTCGTGCCCGCGCATGCGGATCTCGTCCTGCAGGTTGACCACGGAGAGCAGCGTCGACTGCGGCTTGTGTTCCGCGACGAACGTGCCGACGCCGGCCACGCGCACCACCCTGCCCTGCTCGGCCAGTTCCCGTAACGCGCGGTTGACCGTCATGCGCGAGACCGAGAACCGCGTCACGAGCTCCTGCTCGGACGGCACGCGGTCGCCCGGACGCCACGCGCCGCTCTGGATCTCGCGGGCGATGTAGTCCTTCACCTGCTGGTAGAGCGCGGCGGGGGCGTTGGGCGTGCCGGTCTGGGACGCCGGGCTGGCTGCGTGGTTCATGGCATTCAGTGCGCGTCGGCGGTCGCCCCGGCGCGTATCTCCGCGCGAATTTCCTCGGTCAGCCTTGCCTTCAAGGCCGAAAATTCGGACGAAGTCTTGATCGTGTAATGGCGCGGATGGGGAAAATCCACCGCGATCTCGCTCTTGATCCGACCCGGGCGCGCGGAAAACACCGCGACACGGTTGGCCATGAAGATGGCCTCGTCGATATCGTGCGTGACGAATAATACCGTCTTGCGCGCGGACTCCCAGATCCCGAGCAGCAACTCCTGCATCAGCACGCGCGTCTGGTTGTCGAGCGCGCCGAACGGCTCGTCGAGCAGCAGGATCTTCGGATCGTTAGCGAGCGCGCGCGCAATCGCGGTACGTTGCTGCATGCCGCCCGACAGCTGCTTTGGAAAATGCCGCTCGAAGCCGCGCAGTCCCACACGCGCGATAAAGAAGTCGCTGCGCTCGCGCTGCTCGGCCTCGCTCATGCCACGCTCGCGCAGGCCGAAGCGCACGTTCTGTTCGATCGTCAGCCACGGAAACAGCGTGTACGACTGGAACACCATGCCGCGGTCGGCGCCGGGGCCGACCACGGGCTGGCCGTCGAGCAGCACACGCCCGCCGGTCGGCCGGTCCAGCCCCGCCACGATGCGCAGCAACGTCGATTTGCCACAGCCCGAAGGGCCGAGAATCGTCACGAAGTCGTTGTCGCGGACCTCGAAGTCCACGGGCTGCAGGGCCTGCGTTTCGCCGCCGTTGGGGCTCGTGAACGTGCGCGATACCTGCTGGATGGACAAGGCGCTCATCGGATGGCGCTCCATGGAAACAGCCGGCGGTTGGCCAGCTTGAAGACGAGGTCGGATACCAGCCCGATGCAGCCGATGACGATGATGCCGAAAATGATCTGCCCGGTATTCAGCAGCGCCTGACTGTCGGTGATCATATGGCCGATGCCCGAGGACGAGCCGATCAGTTCGGCCACGATGACATAGGTCCACGCCCAGCCCAGCACCAGCCGCAGGATCTCGGCGATCTCGGGCGCGGCGCCCGGAATCAGCACGCGGCGCACGATGCCGCGCGGCGTCGCGCCCAGCGTATAGGCCGCCTCCACGAGGTCGCGGCGCGCGCCGCCGACGGTCACCGCGACCATCAGCACGATCTGGAAGAACGAGCCGATAAAGATCACGAGCAGCTTCTGCGTCTCGCCGATACCGGCCCACAGGATCAGCAGCGGAATGAACGCGGACGCGGGCAGGTAGCGGCAGAACGAGACAAACGGCTCGAAGAAGGCCTCGGCCGCCTTGTAGGCGCCCATCGCGATACCGAGCGGTACCGCGAACGCGGCGGCCAGGACAAAGCCGCCGATCACGCGCCATACCGTCATGCCGATATCGCCGAGGAAGCCGTACTGCGTGAACAGCATCACGCCCTCGCGCGCCATCGTCAGCGGATCGGCGAGGAACGTCTTCGGCACGAGGCCGCCGAACGTCACCGCGGCCCACACCGCGAAGAACAACACGAAGAACGACAGCCCGAGCAGCCAGCGCGCGCGGGGCGACACGGGTTCGAGCGGCAGTTGCCACGGGTGCCGGCGCACGGTCGCCGCCGCGGGCGAGGCGAGCGCGGCCGGGTGGGGCGCGGGGTGCGGAGACTCGATGATCGAAGGCATCGGCGGCTTACTTGAGGAATCGCGCGTCATAGAGCGTGGTCACGTCCGGCACCTGCCGGATCACGCCGATCTCGAGCAGCAGCGCGGCCGACTCCTTGCTGAAGTTCGCGAGTTCGCCCGCGAAGAACGCGCGGTTGGCCTCCTTGTCCTGCCAGCGCAGGTACGCCGACGACTTCGCGAACTGCTCGCCGGTCTGCTTGACCGCGGCGCCCATGATCTCGTTGGACTTCGCCGGATCGCGGCGGATCATCTCGATCGCCTCGAAGTAGCTGTCCACGAGCGCCTGCGCCGCCTTGGGATTGTCCTTGAGCCATTTCGGCGCGCAGCCGAGCGTGTCGGTGACCATCGGGTAGTCGAGCGTCGTCGCGAGGATGCGCCCCTTGTCGGGATTCGCGCGCACCGTCGACAGATACGGCTCGTAGGTCATCGCCGCATCGTTCTGCCCCGCGACGAACGCCTGCGCGGCCGCCTGCGGCGACAGCGTCGTGGTCTTCACGTCCTTGAGCGTCATGCCGTTCTTCTTGAGCATCCATGCCAGCCCGAAGTACGGCGCGGTGCCCGGCGCATCCACGCCGACCGTCTTGCCCTTGAGATCGGCGAACGACTTCACGTCGGCGCGCACGGCCAGGCCGTCGGCGCCGTAGGACTTGTCGAGCTGCACGATCTGGGTGATGGGCACGCCGTTGGCGTTCCACGCCACGTGCGTCTCCACGGTCGTGGCCGCGCACTGGATGGCGCCCGACGCGAGCGCGAGATGACGATCCTTCTGCGGAATCATCTTGATCTCGACGTCCACGCCGTTCTTCTTGAAGATGCCCGCCTTGTCCGCGAGCGTCAGCGGCGCAAAGCCGGTCCAGCCGCTCATGCCGAGGGTCACGGGCACGTTCTGCGCATGGACGGTGCCCGCCGCGAAAGCGACGGCTCCCAATGTGGTGACGCGCAGTGCGGTGGCTCGCAGGACTGCAAGCATGGCTCGGGTCATTGCTCTCGGCTCCCTGTAGGACGGTGATGGAAATCTAGCGGCACCTGTCTATACAAGTCAACGGAGGGTTTGCACCGATCCCGCCGGCGTCATGGCGATAATCGAGGCGAAACGCACCATCATGCAGCGCCGCGCACCGCTCCTGTATAGACAGCGGAGGACTACGCAAGCGTCGTGCCACCGTCCCGGTCGCCCGGGACGGTTAGAGCGCGGACTACGCGTCGAAGAACGACCGCACGGTCGGATACCGCAACTGCACGCGCAGCTCGCGCTTGAGCCGCCGGTTGTCCAGCCGGCGCGACTCGCTCATAAAGCTCAGCAGCGTGGGATCGATGACCTCGCGCGCATGCTGGCGCGTGATGCGCGGCGGACGCGGCAATCCGCGCCGGTCGGCCACGAGATCGAAGTAATCGGCCATGCGCAGTTCGGTGTCGTCGCTCGCATGGACCACGCGCTGCGGCCGGCCGCGCCATAACGCCGCGATCATCGTGCGCGCGAGGTCGTCGGCGTGAATATGGCTCGTGTACACGTCATCCTGCGGCGCGAGCGCCGGTGTGCGCTTGTTGAGGCGCGCGATCGGCAGCCGGTCCGCAGCATAGATGCCCGGAATGCGCACGATACTCGCGCGCCACCCCGCATCGCGGCCAAACGCCCGGACCGAGCCCTCGGCCGCCACCCGGCGCCGCGCCCGCGCGGTCTGCGGGCGCACCGTATGAAACTCCTGGACGCGCGCGCCGCCGCGGTCGCCATACACGCCGGTCGTGCTCGCGTAGACGAGCACGCCGGCGGGCGTGTGCGCCCCGGTCGGCAAGGACGCCCGATGCCAGCCCCGCTCGGGTAGAATGACGGGCTCGTCGCCGTTCCGCCAGGCGCCGCCTGCACGGGCCCGGCGCCACGCAGTCCGGCGCAATGCGGCCAGCAGCGCACGTGTGCGTGGATCGCCCTCGCCCTGCCCCGGTGGCGGCGCAAGGTCGAGCACGCGGCCAGCGAGGCCCCGCAGCCGCGCGAGCGTGGCGGGCCGGTCGAGATCCGCCACGAGCGGTACGGCGCCCGCCTCGCGCAATGCCTCCCGCCGCGCGGGCTGCGATGTCATCGCGAACACGCGCATGCGTGCCGCCAGCATGCGCAGGCAGCGCGTCCCCACGTCCCCGCACCCGACGATCAGCAGGCGCGGACGACCGAGGCGCCTCGGCCTGGCCGCGGGGAACGACGCGGACGAGGAAGACGACAACAAAGAGGACGTTGCCGCAAGCGGCGACAGAGTTTGGCTCATAGATCCGATTATGGCTTATCAAGTAACCGTCATGCCCAGTGGCCACAAGTTCGAAGTGGCTGCTGACGAAACCATCCTCGGCGGCGCCCTGCGCCACAGCATCGGCCTGCCGTACGGCTGCAAGAACGGTGCGTGCGGCTCGTGCAAGGGCCGCGTGATCGACGGCACGTTCGAGCAGGGAGATCATGCCGCATCGGCACTGACGGCGCAGGAGAAAACCGAGGGCCGCGCGCTGTTCTGCTGCGCGAATGCCACGTCGGACATCACGATCGAATGCCGCGAGGTGCATGGCGCCGGCGACATCCCCATCAAGAAGATTCCCTGCCGCGTGCAGACCATCGAGCGCCTGGCCGACGACGTCGTGTCCGTCCGCCTGCAGCTGCCCGCCACCGAGCGCATGCAGTTCCTGGCCGGCCAGTACGTCGAGTTCCTGCTGCGCGACGGCAAGCGCCGCAGCTATTCCATCGCCACCGCGCCGCACGAGGAAGGCCCGATCGAACTGCATATCCGCCATATGCCCGGCGGCGCGTTCACCGACTATGTGTTCGGGGCCAGGGAAGGCGCGCCGGCGATGAAGGAGCGCGACATCCTGCGCTTCGAAGGCCCGCTCGGCAGCTTCTTCCTGCGCGAGGACTCGGACAAGCCGATCATCCTGCTGGCCTCGGGTACCGGCTTCGCGCCGATCAAGGCCATCGTCGAGCATGCCCGGTACACGGGCATCGACCGCCCGATGACGCTGTACTGGGGCGGCCGTCGCCCGCGCGACCTCTATATGCACGCGCTGTGCGAGCAGTGGGCGCGCGAGCTGCCGAACTTCCGCTACGTGCCCGTGGTGTCGAACGCGGCCGACGAAGACCAGTGGACCGGCCGCACGGGCTTCGTGCACCAGGCCGTGATCGCCGACCATCCGGACCTGTCCGGCCACGAGGTCTACGCGTGCGGCGCGCCCGTCATGGTCAACGCCGCGCGGCAGGATTTCACGGCCCAGTGCAAGCTGCACGAGGACGCGTTCTTCGCCGATTCGTTCACGTCCGAGGCCGATCTGCACGCCCCGGGCGCGGCCTGACCGGCGCGCCGGCCGTTCCGCCGACACAACAATGCCACCGGGGTCTGACAAATTTCGTTTTGACACCGGGACGCATGCGCCTTATATTGGCCGCCATGAACCAACGACGCAACCGACGCCAATCCCGTACGTTGCCCCTCTCCGGGGTGCCACGCGGCTGATCGTCGACAGCGTTTGTTCAGGTCAACGAGCCACGGGCAGCCCCCGTGGCTTTTTGTTTTTTGTTCATCGTTTCATGCCGACCCCAGGAGTCCGCCATGGCATTTGCTGAGTATCCCGTCCAATCCCTGATGTACATCACCAACCGTCCCGAGCTGGTCTTCACCGAAGGCAAGGGATCGTGGCTGACGGATCACAACGGCAAGCGCTATCTGGATTTCGTACAGGGCTGGGCCGTGAACAGCCTCGGCCATTCCAACGAAGGCATGATCGCCGCGCTGGAAAAGCAGGCGCGCAAGCTGATGAACCCGAGCCCCGCGTTCTACAACGAACCGATGCTCAAGCTGGCTCGGCTGCTGACGGACAACAGCTGCTTCGACAAGGTGTTCTTCGCCAACAGCGGCGCCGAGGCCAACGAAGGCGCGATCAAGCTCGCGCGCAAATGGGGCCAGAAGCACAAGGGCGGCGCGTTCGAGATCATCACGATGGACCACAGCTTCCACGGCCGCACGCTCGCCACGATGAGCGCGTCGGGCAAGGCCGGCTGGGACAAGATCTTCGCGCCGCAGGTGCCGGGCTTCCCGAAGGCCGAGCTCAACGACCTGGCGTCGGTGGAAGCGCTGATCAACGACAAGACCGTCGGCATCATGCTGGAGCCCGTGCAGGGCGAAGGCGGCGTGATTCCCGCCTCGCGCGAATTCATGCAGGGCCTGCGCGCGCTGGCCGACAAGCACAAGCTGCTGTTCATCGTCGATGAAGTGCAGACGGGCTGCGGCCGCTGCGGCACGATGTTCGCGTACGAACTGTCGGGCGTGGAGCCGGACATCATGACGCTCGGCAAGGGTATCGGCGGCGGCGTGCCGCTGGCCGCGCTGCTGTGCAAGGCCGACGTCGCGAGCTTCGAGGCCGGCGATCAGGGCGGTACCTACAACGGCAATCCGCTGATGACCGCGGTCGGCGCGGCGGTGATCGAGCAGCTGCTGGCCCCGGGCTTCCTCGAGGACGTGCGCGCCAAGGCCGGCTACCTGCGCGAGCAGCTGCTGGCCCTGACCGCCGAGTTCGGCCTCCAGGGCGAGCGCGGCGACGGCCTGCTGCGCGCGCTGATGCTCGGCAAGGACATCGGCCCGCAGATCGTGGAAGAAGCACGTGACATGGGTCCGGAAGGCCTGCTGCTGAATTCGCCGCGCCCGAACCTGCTGCGCTTCATGCCCGCGCTGAATGTCACGCGCGAAGAGATCGACCAGATGATCGGCATGCTGCGCACGCTGCTCAAGAAGCTGGCCTGATCTCCGCTCAGCCCCTCGGCCAAAGAAAAAGCCCCGCAAAGAAAAAGCCCCGCATACGCGGGGCTTCTTCATGGTCGCTGGCGCCGTGGATCACTCGCCCAGATACGCCGCGCGAACCTTCGGATCGTCGAGCATCTGCTTCGCGTCGCCGCTCATCGTGACCAGACCCGACTCCATCACGTAGCCGCGGTGCGCGGCCTGCAGCGCCAGGCGCGCGTTCTGCTCCACGAGCAGGATCGTCACACCCTGCGCCGACACCGTGCGCACGACCTCGAAGATCTTCTCGACCATGATCGGCGAGAGACCCATCGACGGTTCGTCGAGCAGCAGCAGCTTGGGCTGGCTCATCAGCGCGCGCGCCATGGCCAGCATCTGCTGCTCGCCGCCGGACATCGTGCCCGCCAGCTGGTTGGCACGTTCCTTCAGGCGCGGGAACGTCTCGAACATGCGGTCGATATCGGCCTTGATGCCGGCCTCGTCGTTGCGCGTGTACGCCCCCATCTGCAGGTTTTCGGTAATGGTCATGCGCGCGAACACGCCGCGACCTTCCGGCACCATCGCGAGACCCTGCTTCAGCAGCGTGTAGCTGGGCACGCCCTTGATGGACTTGCCCAGGTATTCCACGTCGCCGCCCGCCCAGCCCTGGAGGCCTGTAATGGCCTTCATGGTGGTGGTCTTGCCGGCGCCATTGGCGCCGATCAGCGTGACCAGTTCGCCGTCGTGGATCTCGAGGTCCACGCCCTTGACGGCCTGGATGCCGCCGTAGGCCACTTTCAGGCCGGAAATCTTCAGTACTGTCTGTTTCATCTCGATTCGCCTCCGCGTGTCGGTCAGTGCGCCGAGGCGCCGAGGTAGGCCTCGATCACCGCGGGGTTGCTCTGCACTTCCTGCGGCAGGCCCTGCGCGATCACCTTGCCATAGTCCAGCACGGTCAGGCGGTTGCACAGCCCCATCACGAGCTTCACGTCATGCTCGATCAGCAGGATCGTCTTGCCGTCGCTGCGGATCTTGTCGAGCAGGCCGCGCAGTTCCACCTTCTCGGTGGCGTTCATGCCGGCCGCCGGTTCGTCGAGCGCGAGCAGCTTGGGCTCGGTGGCCAGCGCGCGCGCGATCTCCAGGCGGCGCTGGTGGCCGTACGAGAGATTGCGCGAGGTGAAGTTGGCGTACTTGCCGATGCCGACGTAGTCGAGCAGGTCGTGCGCCATGTCCTCGATGCCCTCTTCCTCGCGCCGCACCGAAGGCGGACGGAAGACGGCGCCGAAGATGCCGGCCTTCGATCGCACATGGCGGCCGACCATCACGTTCTCGAGCGCGGTCATGTCGCCGAACAGGCGGATGTTCTGGAACGTGCGGGCGATGCCGGCCTTGGCCACTTCATGCACGGCCGTCGGCTGGTACGGCTGCCCGCCCAGCACAAACTCGCCGGAGTCCGGGGTGTAGAGGCCGGTGATCACGTTGAAGAACGTGGTCTTGCCCGCGCCGTTCGGACCGATCAGGCCGTAGATCTCGCCGGGCTTGATCTGCAGGCCCACTTCGGACAGGGCCTGCAGGCCGCCGAATCGCTTGTTGACCCCCTGTACCGACAGGAGGAATTCGTTGTTGCTCATGTGTCTTCCTCCTTCGTTCACAGACGGCCGATGCTGCCGGCACGGCGCACCACCGGGCGATCTTCCTTGCGCGGGGACGGCCAGATACCGGCCGGACGGAACAGCATCACCGCCACGAGGGCCAGACCGAACAGCAGCTGGCGCAGCACTTCGGCGTCGACGATCACGTGGCCGAACAGGCCCGTCTGCATCGGTTCCGCGACGACGCGCAGCAGTTCCTGGAAGCCCACGAGCAGGATGCCGCCCAGGATCACGCCCGGGATATGGCCCATGCCGCCGAGCACGACGATCGCGAGGATGTAGATCGACTCCCACAGCGTGAACGATTCCGGCGACACGAAGCCCTGGAACGCGCCGAACACCGCGCCCGAGGCGCCGCCGAACGATGCGCCCATGGCGAACGCCAGCAGCTTCATGTTGCGCGTGTTGATGCCCATCGCCTTGGCCGCGATCTCGTCTTCACGGATCGCCACCCAGGCGCGGCCGATACGCGAGTTCTGCAGACGCAGGCAGATGAACACGATCACGATGACCAGGAACACCAGCAGGTAGTAGTACATGAACACCGGCGTGAACTTCATGCCGAAGATTTCATGCGACTTCGAGAAGTCGAACCCGAAGATGTGGACCGGGTCCACGCCGGTAATGCCCTTCGGGCCGTTCGTGATGTTCACCGGACGGTCCAGGTTGTTCATGAAGATCCGGATGATCTCGCCGAAGCCCAGCGTCACGATGGCCAGATAGTCGCCGCGCAGTTTCAGCGTCGGCGCGCCCAGCAATACGCCGAACGTCGCCGCCACCGCGATCGCGATGGGCAACACCAGCCACATGGTCAGGTGGATGCCGTTGGGGAACAGCGCCTGAATCGCTTCGAACTGGTTCGCCAGGTGCGGCGAGCCGAGCAGCGCCATGCAGTAGGCGCCCACCGCGTAGAACGCGATATAGCCCAGATCGAGCAGGCCGGCAAAGCCGACCACGATGTTCAGGCCCAGCGCCAGCATGATGTAGAGCAGCGCGAAGTCGAGCACGCGCACCCAGTAGTTGCCGCCGAACGTCTGCACGAAGAACGGTGCGCACAGGGCGATCACGAGGAAGCCGAGCAGCGCGGCCAGCGTCTTTGCCGGAACTTTCGACGGCGCGGCGACGGCCGTGGATGGAATCGGGGTATTCATGGATTCGCTCTCCTCAGGCACGGTCCGCGACACGTTCGCCCATGATGCCGGACGGACGGAACACGAGCACGATGATCAGTACGATGAACGCAAAGACGTCCTGGTAGTTCGAGCCGAACACACCATTGGTCAGGTCGCCGATGTAACCGGCGCCGAGCGCTTCGATCAGGCCCAGCAGCATGCCGCCAACCATCGCGCCCGCGAGGTTGCCGATGCCGCCCAGCACGGCCGCGGTGAACGCCTTCAGACCGGGGATAAAGCCCATGTAGAAGTGTGCGTTACCGTAGTTCGTCGCCATCATCACGCCCGCCAGCGCGGCGAGTGCGGCGCCGATCATGAACGTGGCGGAGATCACGAAATTGGGGTTCACGCCCATCAGGCCCGCCACCTTCTGGTTCTCGGCGGTCGCGCGCATCGCGCGGCCGAGCTTGGTGCGGTTGACGAGGGCGAGCAGGCCGGACATGACCATCACGGCCATGCCGATGATCACCATTTCCTTGCCGGTGATCGTCGCGCCGGTGGAACCGATGTCGATCGGCTCGGAAGGCAGCAGCTGCGGGAAGGTCAGCGGGTTACGCGACCAGATCAGCATCCCCATGGTTTGCAGAATGATCGAGACCCCGATCGCGGTGATGAGCGGCGCGAGGCGCGGCGCATTCCGCAACGGTCGATAGGCGACCCGTTCGATGGTGTACGAGAGTACCGCGCACACGGGCATGGCGATCAGCGTGGCGATCACCAGCGTCAGCCATTCGGGCAGTCCGGGCGCGAACTTCTGCAGCCCCAGGATTGCGGACAGCGCGGTCAACGCGCCAATCATCAGCACATCGCCATGCGCGAAGTTGATGATGCCCAGAATGCCGTAGACCATGGTGTAGCCCAGTGCGATCAGCGCATAGATGCTGCCGAGCACCAGACCGTTCACGATCTGCTGGATAAAGATATCCATGAAAACTCCTGCTTCAGCTCCGGTTCGGCTGGCATGGTTGGCATGCCACGAACGAGGAGGTCGTCGATGATGGGTTTGGTGGTGTAAATATAGGCGGGTGTGCTGCGCCCGTCCGCTCCCATCCTTGTAAGGATGCCAATCGCGTACGACGGACTAAAAAGAACGGCACCGCAAAGTACTCACGGTGCCGTTCGTCGGGGCCGATAAGCCCGGTATTACATCTTCACGACGTCGAGGACGGACTTCTTCTTGTCCTTGTACTCGTACAGCGTGATGGTGCCTTCCTTCATGTCGCCCTTCTCGTCGAAGGCGATGTTGCCGATCACGCCCTTGTAGTTCGTCTTGGGCATTTCGGCCAGGATGGCGGCGGGCTCGACCGAGTTGGCGCGCTTCATGGCGTCCACGATCACGTTGACGGCGTCATACGTGAACGGCGCGTAGATCTGCACCGGCGCGTTGAAACGTGCCTGGTAACGCTTCTCGAAGTCCGCACCGGTTTCCATCTTCGACAGGGCCAGACCGGCTTCCGAGCAGATGATGTTCTGCACGGCATCGCCAGCCAGCTCGGCCACCTTGTCGGTACACACGCCGTCGCCGCCAACGATCTTCGACGCGATGCCGAGTTCCTTGGCCTGCTTGGCGAACGGACCGCCCGTGGCGTCCATGCCGCCGTACATGATCACGTCCGGCTTCTTGCCCTTGATCTTGGTCAGAATGGCCTTGAAGTCGGTGGCCTTGTCGTTCGTGGCTTCACGTGCCACGACGTTCACGCCGGCAGCCTTCGCGGTCTTCTCGAACTCGTCGGCCAGACCCTTGCCGTAAGCGGTGGCATCGTCAACGATGGCCACGCTCTTGGCCTGCAGGCTCTTGGCGGCGTAGTTGGCCAGTGCCGGACCCTGCTGGGCATCGGTCGCCACCACGCGGTACGTGGTCTTGAAGCCTTGCTTCGTGTAGTCGGGGTTCGTCGAGGACGGCGAGATCTGCACGATGCCGGCATCGCTGTAGATCTTCGAGGCGGGAATCGACACGCCCGAGTTCAGGTGGCCGACCACGGCCACGACCTTGGCATCCACCAGCTTCTGGGCCACGGCGGTACCGGTCTTCGGATCGGCGGCGTCGTCTTCGCCCACCAGTTCCAGCTTGATCTTCTTGCCGCCGATTTCGAGGCCGGCCTTGTTGGCTTCCTCGACGGCCAGGCGCGCGCCGTTCTCGTTGTCCTTGCCAAGGTGGGCAATGCCGCCGGTCAGCGGAGCCGCGTGGCCGATCTTGACGACGACTTCGCCGCCGCCCGCCGCGGGCGCTGCGGCCGCCGCAGGCGCCGATGCCGCGGCATCGGCAGGCTTTTCTTCCTTCTTGCCGCAGGCTGCGACCAGCGCCACTGCAGCCGCGATCGGCAGAATCTTGGCAAACGTGAATTGCATGAGTGATCTCCTAGGATTCACAAAAACAGGGGAGAACTGGACCCTCCCGAACGCTCCCCTGTACAGCCTTTGTTTAGTTTCAATTTGAAACGCCGCGCATTGTATCCCCTTTTTTTGCGGATGCAATATGCGACGCAACAACCTGAACCTTTTTCCCATCAATTGCGCTAGGGAATTTCCCCAATGCACAGATTGGGGCAATCTAAGCCCACCGGATGGACCCGCCGCATAGCTATCAAGAATCGTGCCCGGAGCGTGAAAAGTGGCATTAAAGCCGCGCGTCGCGCACCTCATAATAGACACGGTTTTAAATAGGCATTTATTTCTGATTTAGCAATGCCTCTCCAATGTGCATAATGTCTGGCCGCACCATAATAGGGAAAACCCGTGATTGCGGGATTACCCTGATATTGTCTGGCTGTATGCACATCGGCACACCCGATGGCAGAAATACGAGGCGAAAAAAAACGGCACCATAAAGGTGCCGTTTTTTGCGGGTTTCAAACGCGTCTCAGACCGACACGCTTGCCAGGCCCCGCGGCAGCGGGAAGGACATGTTCTCCTCCACGCCATCCAGCGCGCGCACCGAGCGCGCACCGAGCGCGCGCGGGCGCTCGACGATCGCCTGCGCCAGGGCCTCGGGGGCCGAGGCGCCCGCGGTCAGGCCGATGCGGCGCTTGCCGGCGACCCACTCGGGCTGCAGCTGGGCGGGATCGTCCACCATGTACGCCGGCACGCCGAGGCGGTCCGCGAGTTCGCGCAGGCGGTTGGAGTTCGAGCTGTTGGGGCTGCCCACGACGATCACCACCTCGACCTGCGGCACCATGAACTTCACGGCGTCCTGGCGGTTCTGCGTGGCATAGCAGATATCCTGCTTCTTCGGCTCGCGGATCTCGGGGAAGCGCGCCTTCAGCGCGTTCACGATCTCGGCGGTCTCGTCGACGGACAGCGTGGTCTGCGTGACGTAGGCGAGCTGGGCCGGGTCCTTGACCTCGAGGCGTCCGACGTCCTCGACGGACTCCACCAGCAGCATGCCGTGCTCCGACTGGCCCATCGTGCCTTCCACCTCGGGGTGGCCGCGATGGCCGATCATGATGATCTCGCAACCCTCGGCGCGCATCTTGCCCACTTCCACGTGCACCTTGGTCACGAGCGGGCACGTCGCGTCGAACACGGTCAGGCCGCGTTCCACCGCGTCGGCACGCACTTCCTTGGACACACCGTGCGCGCTGAAGATGACCGTCGAACCGGACGGCACCTCGTCGAGCTCGTCGACGAACACCGCACCCTTCTGGCGCAGGTTCTCCACGACGTAGGCGTTGTGCACGATCTCGTGGCGCACGTAGATCGGCGAACCGAATCGCTCGAGCGCGCGCTCGACGATCTCGATGGCACGGTCAACACCGGCGCAGAAACCGCGCGGCTGAGCGAGCAGGATCTCCGCATCGAGGGCGGGCTGATTGTCGAGCATGGGACGTTCCGCAACGGTGGACATCAGAGAATTCCGATCAACTGGACATCGAACAGGATCGTCTGTCCGGCCAGCGGGTGATTGAAGTCGAACAGCGCGGCAGTCTCGCCGAACTCCTTGAGCACGCCGGCGTAGCTACCGCCGCCCGGCGCATTGAATTCCACGAGATCGCCCGGCGAGTAATCCTCCTCGAACGAGCTGTTCTCGCGCAGCGTCGCCAGCGAGACCCACTGTAGCAGTTCCGGATTACGCGGACCGAACGCGTGCTCGGGCGCGAGCCGATACGTCATGCGCTCGCCCTCGGGCATGCCGAGCAGCGCCTGCTCGAGCATGGGTGCGAGCTGGCCCTGTCCAAGCAGCAGCGTGGCGGGCTTCTCTTCGAAGGTGCTCACCACTTCGGTACCGTTTTCAAGGGAAACACTGTAGTGCAGGGTCAGGAAGGAGTCCGCCTGAACGGTCTTGCGGCCCGCCAGGCCGCCCTCCGCTTCCGACGCAATATTTTGCAAATTCATGGGTGATCAACCGGTCAACAACCCGTATTGTATGCGACTGGACCAACTGACGCCGACCGACGCACCCATCGCCGATCCGCCAAGGAGCCGATTCATGCCGATTACCGACTGGCCCGTCAGCGAACGGCCCCGCGAAAAGCTGCTGCAGGCGGGCGCCGCCACGCTCTCCGACGCCGAATTGCTCGCCGTGTTCCTTCGCGTCGGCGCGGGCGGCAAGACCGCCCTCGACCTGTCCCGCGAACTGATCGGCAGCTTCGGCTCGCTCACCCAGCTGTTCGCCGCCGATCCCGCGCGCCTGGCCGCGTTCAAGGGCATGGGCCAGGCCAAGTTCGCGCAGCTGCAGGTCGTGCCCGAACTGGCGCGCCGCGCGCTCGCCGAATCGCTGCGCGCGCCCCGCCCGCTCGGCACGTCCCGGGCCGTACGCGACTACCTGCGCCTGACGCTGTCCCAGTTGCCGCACGAAACGTTCCACTGCCTCTATCTGGACACGCACCACCGGCTGATCGCCAGCGAGGAGCTGTTCCGCGGCTCCCTGCGGCAGACCCGCGTCTATCCCCGCGAGGTCGCGCGCCAGGCGCTGTTCCACAATGCGGCCGGCGTGATCGTCGCGCATAATCACCCCGGCGGCGCGGCGGCGCCCAGCCGCAGCGACGTCACCACCACCCGGCGGCTGGCGCGCGCACTGGGCACGCTCGACATCGACCTGCTCGATCACTGCATCGTGGCCGGCAACGCCGTCTACTCGTTTGCCGAGCACGACCTGATGCCGGGCCCGGATGTGCCGCCCAGCGCACGGCACCACACTCCCTGACGGAAAAGCGCAGAAGACGTTGATTCCCCTTGCGCTTCCGGTCTATAATGCTCGTTTTGCTGAAGTCTCAACCGCTGCAGTCCGGGCCGCGCGCCTTTTGTTGATCTGTTGCGAACATTGTCCACGAAAAAGATTTAGGAGTGCTTCATGGCACGCGTCTGTCAAGTGACCGGGAAAGCGCCGATGGTCGGCAACAACGTTTCCCACGCAAACAACAAGACCAAGCGCCGTTTTCTGCCCAACCTGCAGAACCGCCGCTTCTTTGTTGAATCGGAAAACCGCTGGGTGAGCCTGCGCGTCTCGAACGCCGGTCTGCGCCTGATTGACAAGAAAGGCATCGACTCCGTGCTCGCAGACCTGCGCGCACGTGGCGAAGTCTAATTAGGAGTCCAACATGGCCAGCAAAGGCGGACGCGACAAGATCAAGCTGGAATCGACCGCAGGTACGGGTCATTTCTACACGACGACCAAGAACAAGCGCACCATGCCGGAAAAGATGGAGATCATGAAGTTCGATCCCGTCGCCCGCAAGCACGTCGCTTACAAGGAAACCAAGATCAAGTAATTGATCCTGCTTTCGCGAAGAACCCCGCTTCATGCGGGGTTTTTTGTTTTCTGGCGCCGGTATGGGGCATTGCGCGTACACTTGCCAGTTTCCTTCTTGCCACGCGCCCCCGCGCGATACCTGCACCATGAATTATGACGTCGCGATCGTCGGCAGCGGACTGGCCGGTCTGACCGTCGCCCTGCAACTGGCCGAGACTCACCGGGTGGCGATGCTCACCAAGCGCGCGATGACGCAGGGCGCGAGCGACTGGGCGCAGGGCGGCATCGCCGCGGTACTGGACTCCGGCGACAGCTACGACGAACACACGCAGGACACGCTGGTCGCGGGTGCGGGCCTGTGCGATGAAGGTGCGACGCGCTTCATCGTGGAGCACGGCCGCGACGCCATCCAGTGGCTGATCGACCGTAGCGTCCCGTTCACGCGCGACGACCAGGCCGAACTCGGATTCCACCTCACGCGCGAAGGCGGACACAGCCATCGCCGCATCATCCATGCCGCCGACGCGACGGGCCATGCCGTGGTCACGACCCTCGCCGAGCAGGCGCGCCGGCACCCGAACATCACGATCATCGAAGACCAGTTCGCGATCGACCTGATCACCGCGGAGAAGCTCGGCCTGCCCGGCAACAAATGCTACGGCCTGTACGTACTCGACGACGCGACGGGCGAGGTGCGCACCATCACGGCCACGCACACGGTGCTCGCGGCCGGTGGCGCAGGCAAGGTCTACCTGTACACGACCAATCCCGATACGGCGACCGGCGACGGCATTGCGATGGCATGGCGCGCGGGCTGCCGCGTGGCGAACATGGAGTTCATCCAGTTCCATCCGACCTGCCTCTATCACCCTTACGCGAAGTCGTTCCTGATCTCGGAAGCGGTGCGCGGCGAAGGCGGCCTGCTGAAGCTGCCCGACGGCACACGATTCATGCCCGACCACGATCCGCGCGCGGAACTCGCGCCGCGCGACGTGGTGGCGCGCGCGATCGACTTCGAGATGAAGAAGCGCGGCCTCGACTGCGTGTACCTCGATATCACGCATCAGCCGCCCGAATTCCTCAAGGAGCATTTCCCGACGATCCACGCGCGCTGCCTCGAACTCGGCATCGATATCACGCGCGAGCCGATTCCGGTCGTGCCCGCCGCGCACTACACGTGCGGTGGCGTGGTGACGGACACGGCGGGCCGCACCGATCTCTCCAATCTCTACGCGGTGGGCGAGACGGCCTGCACGGGCCTGCACGGCGCCAACCGGCTGGCATCGAATTCGTTGCTGGAATGCATCGTGATCGGCCGCGCGGCCGCCGCCGATATCGCCTCGCAGGACAAGGCCGGCGCGCCCGATATCCAGTTGCCCGCCTGGGACGAGAGCCGCGTATCGGATGCCGACGAGGAAGTCGTGGTGTCGCACAACTGGGACGAGCTGCGCCGCATGATGTGGAACTACGTGGGGATTGTGCGCACGGACAAGCGGCTCGAACGCGCGCAGCACCGCATCGGCCTGCTGCGCGAGGAGATCGCCGAGTACTACGCGAATTTCCGCGTCACGCGCGATCTGCTCGAACTGCGCAACCTCGTGGAGGTGGCGTCGCTGATCGTTGACAGCGCGTACTCGCGGCACGAGAGCCGCGGCCTCCATTTCAGCCGCGACTATCCCGATACCCTGCCGAAGGCGCTGCCGACCGTGCTGCAGCCGCTGACCCGCCGCGCGGAAGCGCACCGCAACGGCAAGCAGAAGATCAGCCGATAGAAGTTCGGCCGATAGAGGTTCAGCCGATAATACGCAGCGAGTAGTCGGTCGCGCGGACGTCCTTCGTCAGCGCGCCGACCGAAATGCGGTCCACGCCCGTCTCCGCGAACCTGCGGATGGTATCGGCGTTCACGTTGCCCGACACTTCCAGCAACGCGCGGCCTTCGTTGACGCGCACGGCCTCGTGCATCATCTCGACGGTGAAGTTGTCGATCAGCACCGAGGTCGCGCCGGCGGCCAGCGCCTCTTCGAGCTCGGCGATCGACTCCACCTCGACCTGCACGGTCGCGTCGGTATCGAGCGCGAGCGCGGCCTGCATCGCAGCCGTGATGCTGCCCGCCGCCGCAATGTGGTTTTCCTTGATCAGGATGCCGTCATACAACGCCAGCCGCTGGTTCTCGCCGCCGCCGATCTTTACCGCGTACTTCTGCGCGAGGCGCAGCCCCGGCAGCGTCTTGCGCGTGTCGAGCACGCGTGCGCGCGTCCCGTCGATCAGATCGGCATAGCGCCGCGTGGCGGAGGCCACGCCGGACAACAGCTGCAGGAAATTCAGCGACGGCCGCTCGGCCGTGAGCAACGCGCGCGCGGGACCCGTGATCTCGCACACCACGTCGTCGGGCGACATGCGCGCGCCCTCCTCCTTGAACCACCGCACCGCAAGCCGCGCGTCCACGGCCTGCATGCAGGCGTCGAACCACGGCTGGCCGCATAACACGGCAGACTCGCGCACGATCACGCGCGCGTGGGCGGCCTTGTCCGCCGGCACCAGCAGGCCGGTCAGATCGCCCGTTCCCACATCCTCCGCGATGGCCGCGGCCACGTTCTGCGCGAGCGCCGCGCGCAGCGCGGGGCCATAACTGTCGAATACCGGATTCGCGCTCATGCCGGACCCACTCCCTGGAACAGCTGCGACTCGCGCGCGAGATCGGACGATGGGCGCACGTTCGCCTTCTGCTTCGCGGCGAAATCGAGCATGCGGTCGATACACGTATAGGCCTGGCGGCCGATCTCGGGATCGACGTGAATCTCGTTGTGACCCTTCTCGAGCACCTCGGCGAGGTTCGAGAGCGCGTTCATCGCCATCCACGGGCAATGCGCGCAGCTCTTGCACGTCGCGCTGTTGCCGGCGGTCGGCGCCTCGATGAAGTGCTTGCCCGGCGCCGCCATCCGCATCTTGTGCAGGATGCCGTTGTCGGTCGCCACGATGAACTCCTTCGCGTCGAGCTGCTGCGCGGCGGTGATCAGCTGCGTCGTCGAGCCGACCACGTCCGCGAGCGCCACCACGTTGGCCGGCGATTCGGGATGCACGAGGATCTTCGCGTTCGGATGCTCCTTGCGCAGCAGATCGAGTTCGATGCCCTTGAACTCGTCGTGCACGAGGCACGAGCCCTGCCACAGCAGCATATCCGCGCCCGTCTGCTTCTGGATGAAGCCGCCGAGGTGCTTGTCTGGTGCCCACAGGATCTTCTCGCCGCGCGCATGCAGATGCTCGACGATCTTGAGCCCGATGCTCGAGGTCACCATCCAGTCCGCCCGCGCCTTCACGGCCGCGCTGGTGTTCGCATAGACGACCACCGTGCGGTCGGGATGCGCGTCGCAGAATGCCGCGAAATCGTCGGCCGGACAGCCCAGGTCGAGCGAACAGGTCGCATCGAGGTCCGGCATCAGGATGGTCTTCTCGGGGCTCAGGATCTTGGCGGTCTCGCCCATGAAGCGCACGCCGGCCACCACGAGCGTGGTCGCGGGATGCTCGCGCCCGAAGCGTGCCATCTCGAGCGAATCGGACACGCAGCCGCCCGTTTCCTCGGCCAGATCCTGCAGATCGGCATCGACGTAGTAGTGCGCTACGAGTACCGCGTTGCGCGCCTTCAGCAGGCGGCGAATACGGTCCTTGAGCGCGGCGCGCTCGTCCTGCGACAACACCGGGGGCACCTTGGCCCAGGCATGCGCGACGCAGCTCGTGCCGGCGCTGTCGTCATCGGTCAGGATCGGTTTCTCGAACTCGACGGTCTTGAGCGCTTGGGAAGTCGTTTGTGGGGTCATGTCTGCGGTACTCCTCTGCCGACCGCACGGCGCCGTGCATGCGGCGCCATCTATCGAACACGGCAAGAGTGTAAAACGAAAAAAAGCCCCGCGAGGTGCGGGGCTTCTGGGTGCAACCGACTCAGGGTTGCGGCCGATTGTATCAGGCGTACCGGCGCAGGCGCAGCGAAAAGTCCTGCAGCGCTTCGATGCCGCTGGCCTCGGCGCGGTGGCACCAGGCCTGCAGTGCCTGCAGCAGCTGCTCGCGCGTCATGTTCGAGCGGCCCCAGATCACGGCCAGTTCGCGGCGCATTTCCACGAACGTGTGCAGCGCCTTGTGCTGCTCGACAATGCTGGCCAGCTGCTGGCGCTGCGTCGCCGCAAGCTTGGTTTCCTCGCGGTGGAACCACTTGCGCGCGGGCTTCAGGTTGCTGTACTCGGCCACGCGGCCTTCCTTGAGCTTGTCCAGTTCCTGACGGAACGCGCCCTTCACGGCCTTGGCGTAGCGGGCCATCACGTCGTAGCGGTTGGCGATGATCGCCTCCAGCGTGTTGTGATCGACCGGGCGTGCCTCGACGAGACGTGCCTTGGGCGGGATCTTCTTGACCTTGGCCAGACCCACCGCCTGCATGCCGCGGATATACCACCAGCCCACATCGAACTCGTACCACTTGATGGAGAACTTGGCCGAAGTCGGATACGTGTGGTGGTTGTTGTGCAGCTCTTCGCCGCCGATGATGATGCCCCACGGCGACACGTTGGTCGAAGCGTCCTCGCAATCGTAATTGCGATACCCCCACCAGTGGCCGAGACCGTTGATGATGCCGGCCGCGTGGATCGGGATCCAGAGCATCTGCACGGCCCACACGGTCATGCCGATCACGCCGAACAGCGCGAGATCGATGATCAGCATCAGGCCCACGCCCTGCCAGCCGAAGCGCGAGTACACATTGCGCTCGATCCAGTCGTCGGGCGTGCCATGGCCGAACTTGGCGATGGTTTCCTTGTTCTTGGCTTCCTCGCGATAGAGCTCGGCGCCTTCCATCAGCACCTTGCGGATACCGCGCGTCTGCGGGCTGTGCGGATCGTCTTCGGTCTCGCACTTGGCGTGGTGCTTGCGGTGAATGGCGGTCCATTCCTTCGTCACCATGCCCGTGGTCAGCCACAGCCAGAACCGGAAGAAATGCTGGGCGATGGGATGCAGGTCCAGCGACCGGTGCGCCATGCAGCGGTGCAGGAAGATCGTGACGCCCGCGATGGTGATATGGGTCACCACGAGCGTGAAGAGGGTGATCTCCCACCAGGACCAGTTGGCAAGGCCGTTGGCGGCCCAGTCAAGAATTGTGTCGAACAAACTGTTCTCCGTCGATTAAACAGGTCTGTAGCCCAGCACGGGTCGTGCCAGCCCACTCAGTGCGCAGCAAAACGTCTGCGAAAGAATCATCGATTGCGATAGCTATCTCGACGCGCCCGGTGGCACATCGGGGCCCGGGCGGTTCGCGGTACGAGCCGCTGCAATCTGGCGGCTGTATGTCTGTATGTGTCTGTATGGTGTGGGGCGCGGAAGTTCCTGCCTGGAAATTCCTGCCTGGAAATCCTGCCCGCGACAACCCCTCATTCTACCGGATCGGCGCGGGTGGAACATCCGCTTTTTCCCCGACTTGGAGAGGCGCCTGAGGCGTTTGTTCCGCGAGTGACCCCGACGTCGCACGAATCTCGCGCTGCGGATACGGGATGGAAATGCCGTTTGCCTTGAACGTGCGCCAGATCGCGCGGTTCATCGCCGATTGCACGCCGAGCTTGCCCTTCTCGGGATCGGCGATGTTGACGGCAATTTCGTACTCGATGCCGCTTTCTGCGAACGCGACCAGAAACCCGGTCGGCTTCGGTTCGGGGAGCACGCGTGGCAGATCGCGCACACAGGCCTCGAGTAGCGCGATCACGGTGTCGGGATCGGCGGCGTAGTCGGCCTGCACACGTGCCGCCACGCGCACATTGGTATTCGAGAACGAGTGATTCTGGACGGACTGGGCCACGAGTTGCTCGTTCGGCACCAGCGTTTCCCCGTCCCCGTTTCGCACCACGGTGTAGCGCGTGCGGATCTGGGCCACGATACCCGTGTACTTGTCCACCGTGATCTGGTCGCCGAGTTTGACCGAGCGGTCGAGCAGGATGATGAATCCCGAGATGTAGTTGCTCGCGATCTTCTGCAGACCCAGGCCCAGACCCACCCCGAGCGCGCCGCCGAATACCGACAGCACGGTCAGGTCGATACCCACGAGCGACAGGCTCAGCAGCAGCGCCACGACCAGCAGCAATGCCTTGGCGATGCGCGTGAGCACGACCTTGAGGTTGGTATCGAGGCTCGGCGCGCGCATCAGCCGGTCTTCGAGCCACGAGCCGAACCACATGGCCACCAGCACGGTCAGCAGGATCCAGATCGCGCCGAGCAGCGTGCTCGCGAGGCTCACGTCCTGCTTGCCGCCTACGGAGAAGCGTACGTCCTGCATCCAGCCGATGACGTCCCACAGCAGCCCCATCACATACAGGCCCATGCCGAGCCACACGAGGGTCGTCAGCACCTTCTCGACCAGCACGAGCATGCCCTGCAGCTGGCCGTCGCCCGACATCACGCGCCGGAGAATGTAGAACGCGAAATACAGGAACGTGATGCCGAACAGCGGCACCAGCGCGAGCCGCAGCACGCTGACCGAACCCAGCGGGACCAGCGCGTAGCGCGCGACCATCACCAGCAGCCAGCCGAACAGCGGGAACATGGCCCGCTCGAGGCTGGCGGCGGCAAAGCGCAGCGCGAAGCTCGAGGTGGCATAGCGCGCGTCGAGCCGCTTCACGACATGGCGCGCGAGGAACCACGCGACCACGAGGCAGCCCGCCAGCACCGCGATCTGCCAGAAGAACGCCTGCCCGCCGGCATCGCGGATCAGGTCATCGAGCATCCTCCCGAACGGAGGACGCGTGGCGGGAGACCCGCTCACCGTACCCACCGCATCCACTGCGCTTGCCGCCTCGGGCATCAGCGCGTCCGTTCGAGCACCGCGGCGAAGAAGCCGTCGGTCTGGTGGATATGCGGAAATAGCGCCAACATGCCGCTATCGGCCGGCAACGAGGGGACTTCGATCTTCTGCTCGGCAAACACTTCCTGCACGGGAACCAGGCGGAAATTGTCGTGCGTTGCCAGAAAATCGCGCACGATGGCTTCGTTCTCGGCCTCGAGCACGCTGCAGGTGGCGTAGACGATGCGGCCGCCGCCCTTCACCAGACGCGCGGCGGAGTCGAGGATCGCGCGCTGCTTCTCGGTCAGCTCGACGACCGACTCGGGCGTCTGGCGCCACTTGAGGTCGGGATTGCGGCGCAGGGTGCCGAGGCCGCTGCATGGCGCATCCACGAGTACGCGATCGATCTTCCCCGCCAGGCGCTTGACCTTGGCGTCGCGCTCGGAGTCGATCAGCACCGGATGCACGTTGGACAGCCCGCTGCGCGCGAGACGCGGCTTCAGGTTGGCCAGACGCTTTTCGGAGACGTCGAATGCGTACAGACGGCCCGTCGAGCGCATCGCCACGCCCAGCGCGAGCGTCTTGCCGCCCGCGCCCGCGCAGAAGTCGACGACCATCTCGCCGCGCTTCGGTGCCACCAGGTTGCACAGCAGCTGGCTGCCTTCGTCCTGCACTTCCACGCCGCCATTGATGAACAGCGGCAACTGGTTCAGCGCGGGCTTGCCCGCGAGGCGGATGCCGGCCGGCGCCATCGGCGTGGGCGCGGCGCCGATACCGGCGGCCTCGAGCTCCTCGATGGCCTGTTCGCGCGACACCTTGGCCAGATTGGCACGCAGGTCCAGCGGCGCCGGACGCAGCCAGGCGTCGCCGAGCGCGGCCGTGAAGGCCTCGCCGTGGCGGGCGAGCAGATCGTCGTACAGCCACTCGGGCAGGTTCGCGCGCACGCGCGGCGCGAGGCTCGCGCGCTCGATCGTGGTCAGGCGGTCGAGCCACTCGGCCTCGTCGGGATACAGGAACGGTGTCAGCGCGTCGCGGCCGAGCGTGGCGGCGAGGCCCAGCAGGCCCAGGCGGCGCGTGGCGGAACCGGTACCGCTTTCGGCGAACTGGCCGAATTCGACGCGCCGGCGCAACACCGCGAAGATCGCCTCGGCGATGATGCCGCGCTCGCGGTGGCCGAGCTTGCTGTTCTCGCGGAAGTAATGGCTGACCACGCTGTCCGCGGGACGCGCGAACAGCAGCACCTTGCCGAGCAGACGATCGATGTGCTGCAGATGAAACGCCTGCAGGCCGCTGCTGCTGCGCGCGAACGCGCCATCGGTACCGGTGCGCGGACCGTTGGCATCGGGCTTGCCGCCCGCTTTTCGGATCGGGCTCGACTTGCCCTTGCTGCGATTTCGCTGTCGATTCTGTTCGGGTGTTGCGTGATTACGACTGATTGTCATGATGAGATACCTGCCACGCCGGCGCTGGCTGAAAGGGCCAGGAACCACTGCGGTTCGGCCGGGTGAACGTGAACGATGCCGTCCTGCACGCGCAGCCGGTTCTCGATGAACCAGCGTACGGCACGCGGATAGATGATGTGCTCGCAATCGAGCAGACGTTCGGCCAACGACTCGGGTGTGTCGCCAGGCAGAACGTCGAGTGCCCCCTGCATCACGATCGGACCATGATCGAGTTCAGAAGTCACGAAATGCACCGTCGCGCCATGAAGCTTGACGCCCGCATCGAGCGCCTGCCGATGCGTCTTGAGGCCAGGAAAACTCGGCAGCAGCGACGGGTGAATATTCAGCATGCGGCCCGCGTAGTGGTCGACGAAGGCCGGCGTGAGAATGCGCATGAAGCCCGCCAGCACTACCAGATCCGGCTGACATGCGTCGATCGCGTCGCGCATGGCCGTATCGAAAGCGGCACGGTCGGGATAATGCTGATGGTCGATAACGATCGTGGGGATACCATGCTCGGCGGCAAACTGCAGGCCTGCGGCATCCGCGCGATTCGACAGGATAGCCGCAACCCGGGCAGGCCAGCGCTCGGATTCGCAGGCACGGACGATGGCTTCCATGTTTGTGCCACGCCCCGAGATCAGGATCACAATATTTTTCATCGCGCAATTCTACCAAGCGAAAGCCTAAACTCTCGCAAAGCGAGCGTATTAGGTGCTTAATTCACGGGAAATTTGCACGCATCGGCAATTTCCCACGGCGGACCTGTTGAAAATACCTGCGATGGATGGATTGTGACGCCTCACTCGCTCTGTTAGAGTGGCCGTTACGTCCACGCGCCCCCTTAGGCAAGGCGAGGTGACAACAAGGACGAGCTGGGAAATTAGACGGGAATACGCATGTCGAACACTGCACCGACTCTGTTGGTGGTCGATGATCATCCTATGGCCCTATCAGGCACGACCGCGTTTCTCGCGGAAGTCATGCCGGACGTCGCGGTTCACGCGGCCGGCAGTGCCAAAGAGGCTCTCAATTCGCTGCAACAGGGATTGCGTCCCGATATCGTGCTGCTCGATATCTGGCTGAACGACGGCACGGGCTTCGATGCCATGCAGACGTTCAAGACCGTGATCCCCGGCGCGCGATTTATTTTCATGTCGGCGGAAGCCACGCCCGAGATCGTGGGCCGTGCCCGCGCGCTCTCCGCGTGCGGTTTCGTCGGCAAGCACCTCGATGCCAACGCGTTCACCGCGGCGGTCCGCAAGGTGCTCGCCGGCGATACGAGTTTTCCGACCGATGAAGCGCTCAGCGGCCGCTCGCAGCAGTTCGGGCCCGCGCACGGCATCCCCGTCACGCCGGCGGAACTGGGCCTGACCCCGCGTCAGGGCTCGGTGCTCGCACTGGTGCTGGAAGGGCTGCCGAACAAGGTCATCGCGCGCAAGCTCGGCCTGACCGAAAACACCGTCAAGGAACACGTGTCCGCGATCCTGCAGCGCCTTGGTGTGCGTACGCGCATGCAGGTCATGTCGCGCATGGAGCGTTTCCGCCTGCGCCAGTAACACGGCGCCGGCTCCCTCCGGCCCAATCAGGCCCAATCAGGCCGGATGCAGCCAACGGCGCAGCAGCATGCGCAATGCCGCCGGATCGACCGGTTTCGGCAACACGAAGTACCCCGCCTCTTCCGCCGCCACGAGCGCGTCGGATTTCAGATCGCCCGTGAGCAATGCACTGCGCGCCTGCGGCTGCGTGGTCTGCCAGCGCTCGAGCAGGTCCAGCCCATTCTCGCTGCCCGGAAGCCGCAGATCGCAGAAGATGATGTCCGGCTTCAATCCCTTGCGGAACAGGCTGTCGGCCTCGGCGCCATGCGCGGCGCATGCCACGCGGATACCCCACGCCTCCATCAGCGCGATCCACGCCTTGCGGATCTGATTGTCGTCATCGACCACGAGCACGGTGCCGCGCATCGGCTCCGGCTTCGCTTCCTCGGCGCGCGCATTGGCGCGCATCGCGCGGATGCTGGCGATGGATTCCGCCGGTGCCGGCGCGAGCGCGAACCAGAACACCGATCCCTTGCCCGGCACGGACCGCACGCCGTACGTTCCGCGCATCAGCCGCACGCACTCCTTGAAGATCGCGAGGCCAAGGCCGAGCCCCTGCGACGGATCGCGCTGCGGGTTGTGGACCTGGTAATACGGCGAGAAGATATCGGGCAGATGCTCCGGGGTGATGCCCGCGCCCGTATCCCACACCTCGAGGCGAATATGCTTGCGGCGTTGCCGGGCCGTGACGAGGATGCCGCCGCGCTTCGTGTAGCGCAGCGCGTTCTGCACGAGGTTGAACAGCGCGCGCCGCAGCAGCACCGGTTCGGCCATCGCGTAGATCTCGTCGGGAACCCGCGGATTCAGCGACAGGCCGCTCTCGCGCGCATCGGCCGCGAACTGGCTCATCACGTCATGGATCAGCCCGTTGAGGTCGCAAGGCTCCAGCGTGGGCAGTACCTTGCGGCCCTCGAGCTTGGAGAGGTCCAGCAGCGAGCGGAACAGCAGGTCGATGGTCTGCGTGCCCGCCGCGACCTGCTCCACGAGCGGGTGCAGCGCGCTCGACTGGTTGCGCGCGCGCAACGCTTCCACGAGCATGACCAGCGCATGCACGGGCTGCCGCAGGTCATGGCTGGCCGCGGCGAGAAAGCGCGATTTCTCCTCGCTGGCATGGAGCGCGCGTTCCTTCTCTTCCTGGAACTGCTTGGCCAGCCGGCGGCTGCCGCTCTCGAGCTGGATGGCGCGCACGAGCGCGTGCTGGAGGTTCAGCGCATGGCGCGCGAGCATCAGCGCGTAGACGATCAGCAACAGCTGTACATAGCCGCCGTGCCCCGGGAACGCGAAGTCGGCGAGCAGCACGTTCGGCACGAGGATCGGCACCCCCGCGAAGACGAGGTTCGACGGGACCGGCGACTGCGACGTGGCACCGCCGGCCAGCACGCCGAGTGTCAGCAGATAGAGCACCGCCGAGAACACGCTCGAGTCCGTATAGAGATGCAGCAGCGCGGAGCTGCCCCACGTGAGCCCCGTGACGAACGAGTACACGCGCATGTTGTTCCACCACTTGCGCGTGTGGGCGGAACGGCTCATGCGGCCGCCATCGCGCTTGTAGCCGAAGTAGAACCACGCGACCGTGGCCGTCAGGATCAGCATGACCGCGCACCATGCCAGCAGCGCCGTGTGCTGGGCCTCGTGCCAGAACGTCGCGGCCGTCAGGCCTGGCAGCACGAGCGAAGCGCCGATCCCCGTCGGGGAGACGCGATGGACCGTGGCCAGCAGTTTTGCGCGCGTCTCGGTGTCGAGCGGCGGCCCGGGCGGGGGCAGTAACTTGTTGAGCAGCGCGTTCAATGTTGACCCTGATCTGACGCTGACACCGCGGGCGCCGCCCGCCCCTGCCCGACACTGCCAAAAACGACAGAATCGGCAAGGCGCACCGAGCATTGCATGTGTCGCGCGATTGGTATTCCGAGTGGCGCATATCATGCCGCCTTTTGCCGTGCCGCGCCATGCTTCGGCGGCTTTCCGCCCACATTGGCCCTTGATCGGGCGCCGGTGCGCCACCAAATGGGGCAGACGGGGCCATTCGCCTTATAATGCCCGTTTTCCCCGAATTGCTTTTTCGCCGTCCTCGTGAAAGTCTTCCGCGGCCTGCCCAACGCCGAAAGCCGGGCGCCCTGCGCGCTCACCATCGGCAATTTCGACGGTGTGCACCGCGGCCACCAGTCGCTGCTCGCGCGCGCCCGCGCGGCCGCCGACGCACGCGGCCTGCCGCTGTGCGTGATGACCTTCGAGCCGCATCCGCGCGAATTCTTCACGCCCGACCGCGCGCCGAAACGCATCGCGCTGCTGCGCGACAAGCTGGATGCGCTGCGCGCCAATGGCGTCGATCGCGTAGTGGTGGAACACTTCAACGCCCACTTTGCCGCGCAGTCGCCGCAAGCCTTCGTCGAGAACGTGCTGTGGCACGGGCTGCACGCGCGCTGGGTGCTGGTCGGCGACGACTTCCGGTTTGGCGCGCGGCGCGCCGGTGACGTGGACTTCCTGCGCGAGGCGGGCCAGCAGTACGGCTTCGACGTCGAGCAGATGGGCTCCGTCTCCGAAGGTGGCGTGCGGATCTCCAGCTCGGCGGTGCGCCAGGCGCTCGAGGAAGGCGACCTCGAGCACGCGCGGCGGCTGCTGGGCCACGGCTATGCGATCAGCGGCCACGTGATCCACGGCCGCAAGCTCGGCCGCGACCTCGGTTTTCCGACGCTGAACCTGCGTATCTCGCACAAGCGCCCGGCCGTCAACGGCATCTTCGTGGTGCAGGTGCATGGGCTCGCCGACCGGCCGTTGCCGGGCGTGGCCAGCATCGGCGTGCGGCCGACCATCGAGGACGCGGGCCGCGTGCTGCTGGAAGTGCATCTGTTCGATTTCAATGCGAACCTCTACGGCAAGCTCGTGCGCGTGGAGTTCATGAAGAAGCTGCGCGACGAGGCGCGCTTCGACAGCCTGGACGAGCTGACCGCCGCCATCGCGAAGGACAGTGCCGACGCGCGGGCATTCTTTGGGCTGACCGCCCCGGACGCGACCTCGGCAACCGACCGAATTAGGTAGCGGAGCCGGTGCCCGGTACGTGATACCGCGGCCCCGGTGGCCCGCCACTCCGCCTCACCCGCCAGATATCCGAATGATCGCGCGGCGACACGCAACTACCGCCGCGCCCGACTGTATCCCGAGAATCAAGACATGTCCGACGACAAACGCGCCAAGCCCGAGAAAAGCAAGTATCCGGTCAACCTGCTGGATACGCCGTTCCCCATGCGGGGCGACCTGCCCAAGCGTGAGCCGCAATGGGTCAAGCAATGGCAGGACAAGCAGCTCTACAAGAAGATCCGCGCGGCGCGCAAGGGTGCGAAGAAATTCGTGCTCCATGACGGCCCCCCGTATGCCAATGGCGACATCCATATCGGCCACGCGGTCAACAAGGTCCTCAAGGACATGATCGTGAAGGCGCGCGGCCTGACGGGCCTCGACGCCGTGTACGTGCCGGGCTGGGATTGCCACGGCATGCCGATCGAGATCCAGATCGAGAAGCAGTTCGGCAAGGGCCTGCCCGTGCAGGAAGTCCAGTCGAAGGCCCGCGCGTACGCCACCGAGCAGATCGCGCGCCAGATGAAGGACTTCGAGCGCCTCGGCGTGCTCGGTGACTGGGCGCACCCGTACCTGACCATGAACTTCAGCAACGAGGCCGACGAACTGCGCGCCCTCGGCAAGATCATGGAGAAGGGCTACGTGTTCCGCGGCCTGAAGCCCGTGAACTGGTGCTTCGACTGCGGCTCCGCGCTTGCCGAAGCCGAGGTCGAGTACAAGGACAAGGTCGACCTGTCGATCGACGTCGGCTTCCCGTTCGCCGAGACCGACAAGCTCGCGCACGCTTTCCACGTGCCGCTCGCGCAGCTCGAGGCCAAGCCGGGCTGGATCGTGATCTGGACCACCACGCCCTGGACGATCCCGTCGAACCAGGCGCTCAACGTGCATCCCGAGGTCGAGTACGCGCTCGTCGATACGCCGCGCGGCTACCTGATCCTCGCCACCGAGCGCGTGGAAGAGCAGCTCAAGACCTACGGCCTGGAAGGCAAAGTCGTGGCCACCGCGCGCGGCGAGGCCCTGTCGGAGATCCGCTTCCATCATCCGCTCGCGAAGATGGACGCCGGCTACGACCGCCTGTCGCCGATCTACCTCGGCGACTACGTGACCACCGACACGGGCTCGGGCATCGTGCACTCGGCGCCCGCCTACGGCGTGGAGGATTTCCAGTCGTGCAAGGCGCATGGCATGCCCGACGCGGACATCATCAGCCCCGTGATGGGCGATGGCGTCTACGCGAGCACGCTGCCGCTGTTCGGCGGCCAGATGATCTGGGACGCCAACCCGAAGATCGTCGCCGTGCTCGAACAATCGGGCAACCTGTTCAACTCGCACAAGTACGAACACAGCTACATGCACTGCTGGCGTCACAAGACGCCGATCATCTATCGCGCCACCTCGCAATGGTTCGCGGGCATGGATGTGGTGCCGACCAACGACGGCCCGACGCTGCGCGAGACCGCGCTCGCGGGCATCGAGGCCACCGAGTTCTATCCGGCCTGGGGCAAGCAGCGCCTGCACAACATGATCGCGCATCGCCCGGACTGGACGCTCTCGCGCCAGCGCCAATGGGGCGTGCCGATGGCCTTCTTCGTGCACAAGGAAACCGGCGCGCTGCATCCGCGCACGCCGGAGCTGCTGGAAGAAGTGGCGAAGCGCGTGGCACAGCATGGCATCGAAGCCTGGCAGACGCTCGATCCGAAGGAACTGCTCGGTGAAGAGGCCGCGCTGTACGAGAAGAACCGCGACACGCTCGACGTGTGGTTCGACTCGGGCACCACGCACTGGACCGTGATCCGCGGCTCGCACCGCGACGATCTCTACGATCCGTCCGCCGACGAACCGGATGGCCGCCTCGCGGACCTGTATCTCGAGGGTTCGGACCAGCATCGCGGCTGGTTCCACTCGTCGCTGCTGACGGCCTCGATGCTGTACGGCAAGCCGCCGTACAAGGCGCTGCTCACGCACGGCTTCACCGTCGATGGCGAAGGCCGCAAGATGTCGAAGTCGGTCGGCAACACCGTGTCGCCGCAGGACATCTCGAACAAGATGGGCGCCGAGATCATCCGTCTGTGGGTAGCCTCGACCGACTACTCGGGCGAGCTGTCGATCTCGGACGAGATTCTCAAGCGCGTGGTGGAAGGCTATCGCCGCATCCGCAACACGCTGCGCTTCCTGCTGTCGAACCTGACCGACTACGACCACGCGCAGCACGCGCTGCCGCCGTCGCAATGGCTCGAGATCGACCGCTACGCGGTGGCGCTGACCGACCGCCTGCAGAAGGAAGTGCTGTCGCACTACGACGCGTACGAATTCCATCCGGTGGCGGCCAAGCTGCAGACGTTCTGCTCCGAAGACCTCGGCGGCTTCTATCTCGACGTGCTGAAGGACCGCCTGTACACGACGGCACCGAACTCGCAGGCACGCCGCGCCGCGCAGAACGCGCTGTATCACATCACGCAGGCGATGCTGCACTGGATGGCGCCGTTCCTGTCGTTCACGGCCGAAGAAGCGTGGCAGATCTTCGCGCACGGTACCGAGCACAAGGACACGATCTTCACGAGCACGTACTACGCGGTGCCCGCCGTCGATGCCGCGGACGACCTGCTGCAGAAGTGGCACGAGATCCGCGCCGTGCGCGCCGAGGTGACCAGGCAACTCGAAGCGGTGCGCGTCGAGGGCGAGATCGGTTCGTCGCTGCAGGCGGAAGTCACGATCGCCGCGGGCGGCCCGGTGCTGGCCGCGCTGCGGAGCCTCGACGACGATCTGCGCTTCGTGCTGCTGACCTCCGCGGCCAAGGTGGAGCCGGCGCCGGAAGGCGGCGACCTGCTCGTCACGGTCACGCCGTCCGCGCACGCCAAGTGCGAGCGCTGCTGGCACTATCGCGCCGACGTGGGCCACAATCCGGCCCACCCCACCCTCTGCGGCCGCTGCGACAGCAACCTGTTCGGCGCCGGTGAACACAGGAGCCACGCCTGATGGCCACGTCATCGTCCTCGTCACGCGCACGCCCTTCCACCCGCAAGGGCGGCAGCAACGGCAAGGCCGCCCGCGGCAGCAGCACCACGCCGCTGCTGTGGATGGCCTTTGCCGTGCTCGTGGTGATCCTCGACCAGTTCTTCAAGATCCTGATCAGCCGTACGTTCGTGTATGGCGAGTCGCGCCCGGTCACGAGCTTCTTCAATCTCGTGCTGGTGTGGAACAAGGGCGCGGCGTTCAGCTTCCTCGCCGACGCCGGCGGCTGGCAGCGCTGGTTCTTCACGGCGCTGGCCGTCGTCGTGGCCGGCTTTATCGTCTGGCTGCTCTATCGCCATAACGGCCAGAAGATGTTCTGCCTGGCGATCTCGATGATCCTCGGCGGCGCCATCGGCAACGTGATCGATCGCGTCATCCATGGCCACGTGATCGACTTCCTCGACTTCCACCTGCGCAACGCGCACTTCCCCGCGTTCAACGTCGCGGATTGCGCGATCACGGTCGGTGCGGTGCTGCTGATCATCGACGAACTGCGGCGGGTCCGGCGTCACTGAGCGCCCGGCACGTGGCGCGCGGCGGCGGTATGATGCGCCATCATCGTTTCCACAGAGCTTTCCATGGATCTGCACGGCAAGCATATCGTCCTCGGCCTGTCCGGCGGCATCGCCTGCTACAAGTCGGCGGAGCTGGTCCGGCTGCTGACCAAGGCCGGCGCCACCGTGCAGGTGGCCATGACCGAGGCGGCAACGCACTTCATCACGCCCGTCACCATGCAGGCGCTGTCCGGGCGCCCGGTCTACACATCTCAATGGGATGCGCGCGTCGATAACAACATGGCGCATATCGACCTCTCGCGCGAGGCCGATGCCATCCTGATCGCCCCCGCTTCCACGGACCTCATGGCGCGTCTCGCGCACGGTCTCTGCGACGACCTGCTCACCACGCTGTGCATCGCGCGCGATTGCCCGCTGCTGCTCGCGCCGGCCATGAACCGCCAGATGTGGGCGGCTCCGGCCACGCAACGCAATGCGGCACAGCTGCGCGCCGATGGCGTGGCCATCCTCGGCCCCGGCAGCGGCGACCAGGCGTGCGGCGAGATCGGCGATGGCCGCATGCTCGAGCCCGAGGAAATCGTCGAGGACCTGATCGCGTTCTTCCAGCCTAAGCCGCTGGTCGGCAAGCGCGTGCTGATCACGGCCGGCCCGACGTTCGAGGCCATCGACCCCGTGCGCGGCATCACCAACCTGTCGTCGGGCAAGATGGGCTTCTCGATCGCACGCGCCGCGCGCGAGGCCGGCGCCGACGTCTTGCTGGTCGCGGGCCCGACTGCGCTGCCCACGCCGCGCGGCGTGGCTCGCACCGACGTGCGCAGCGCGCAGCAGATGCATGACGCGGTGCTGGCGCAATTGCGCGACGTGGACGTGTTCGTCGCGGTGGCCGCCGTCGCGGACTGGCGCCCTGCTTCGGTCTCGGACCAGAAGCTGAAGAAAGCCAACGACACCGACACGCCGACGCTGCAGTTCGTGCAGAACCCCGACATCCTCGCGACGGTTGCCGCGCGCGCGGATGCCCCCTTCTGCGTCGGCTTCGCGGCCGAAAGCGAGAACCTCGCGCAGTATGGCGAGGAGAAACGCCGCCGCAAGGGCGTGCCGCTGCTCGTCGGCAATATCGGCCACCACACGTTCGGCATGGACGACAACGAGATCGTGCTGTTCGACGCCGCGGGCATGACGCGCCTGCCGCGCGCGGACAAGCTCGCGCTCGCGCGCCAGCTCGTCGGCGCGATCGCGGACCGCCTGCCGCGCCGCCTGCCCTGACCGCCATCGTCCTGACCGCCATCCTCTCCGGGAGCCCCGCATGACCGCTACCCCGAACCGGCCGCGCCTGCGGCTGTCCGTCCTCGACCAGAGCCCGGTGATCGCCGGCCATACCGCGCGCGACGCGCTGGCCGCCACCGTCGATCTGGCCCAGATGGCCGACGACCTCGGCTATACCCGCTACTGGTGCGCCGAGCACCATGGCCTGCAGGGCGTGTGCAATCCGGCCCCGGAAGTCATGCTCGCGCGGCTGGGCAGCGTCACGCGCCGCATCCGGCTGGGCTCGGGCGGTGTCATGCTGCCGTACTACAGCCCGTTCAAGGTCGCCGAGCAGTTCCGCATGCTCGAGGGCCTGTTTCCGAACCGGATCGACCTCGGCGTGGGCCGCGCGCCCGGCGGCGACATGCGTACCGCGCAGGCCGTCGCCATGGGCGACTACAACCGTGGCGACCAGTTCGCGGAGCAGGTGCAGGACCTTGCATGGCTGCTGAGCGGCGAGGTGCCGCCGGGCCATATCGCCGACGGCGTGCTGCTGCAGCCGGCCATCGATACGCGGCCCGAGATCTGGGTGCTCGGCTCCAGCGATTTCGGCGGTGCGCTCGCGGCGAAGCTCGGCGTGCGCTTCGCGTTCGCGCATTTCATCAATGCCCACTACGGCCATGCGGTCGCCCGGCAGTACCGCGAGACATTCGCGCCGGGCTATGAGCAGGCGCCATACAGCGCCGCGGCGGTCTTCGTGATCTGTGCCGATACGCAATCGGAGGCCGATGCCCTCATGCGCGCGGTCGATATCCGCCGCGTGCAGATGGCCTACGGTATCAATGCCCCGATTCCCTCGCTCGCGCAGGCGCGCGATTTCTCGCCCACCGAGCGCGACCGCATGATCATCGAACGCGAACGGCCGCGCACGATCTGCGGCACGCCCGAAGCCGTCACCGAGCAGATGCTCGCGCTGCAGGAGCGCTTTGCCGCCGACGAACTCGTCGTGCTCAGCGTGACGGCGAGCTACGCGGCGCGCCAGCGGACCTATCAGTTGCTCGCCGAGGCATTCGAGCTCGACGCGTGACCGCGCCGCGGTGCCGACCGCGCGCCAGACTAGGCTAACATCGCGTCTTTGCCCAACGGCCCGACGCCATTCCGACCATCATGACCGCTGCACTGAACCCATCCGTCGAAATCAAGATTCTCGACAACCGCCTGAACGAGTGGGGTCTGCCCGCCTATCAGAGCGACATGGCCGCCGCCATCGACCTGCACGCCTGCGTGGACGGCCCGGTCACGATCGAGCCGGGCACGCCCGCGCAGCTGATTCCGGCCGGCTTCGCCGTGCATATGGGCAACCCGTACATGGCCGCGACGATCGTGCCGCGCTCGGGCCTCGGCCACAAGAAGGGACTCGTGCTCGGCAACTCGATCGGCGTGATCGATGCCGACTACCAGGGCCAGATCATGGTGAGCGTGTGGAATCGCAATGCGCCGGGCACCGAGCCGATCGTGATCCAGCCAGGCGAGCGCATCGCGCAGATGATGTTCGTGCCGGTGCTGCGCCCGGTGTTCACGACGGTGACGGAATTCTCGGCAGACAGCGCCCGCGGCGCCGGCGGCTTCGGCTCGACGGGCGTGTCGCACGCCAAGGCGGGCTGATCCTGCCCACCCCGCGCGGCTCGTGCGATTCGCGCGGTTCGGGTGGTTCGGGCGTCAAGCCTGCGTGAACAGCAGCGCCACGCCGTTCGCGGCGTCGGCCGGAATCAGCGTATCGCGCGGCCCGAGGTCGCGCGCTTCGATGCCAGCGTCGCGCCAGTGCGCGCGCGCCGCCGCCAGACCGGCCGTACGCAGCCGGATCGCGGCATAACCGGGCGCCTCGCGCACGATTTCCGCGGTGCCCGTCTGCGCCGCCAGCCGGTCGGCGGACGTCACCACGAGCTCGGCGCCATCGATGGCGATACGGACCGCGCCATTCGACGCCGAGGCCTCGCCTCCCGTCATCAGCGCATAGGTCCTGCCCGCCGATTCGACCTGATCGGCCGGCACGACGAGGTACATCGCGGCAATCGCCGTGGCGCCGTTGGCATGCGACATCCACTCCGGCCGCCACAGCAGCTCGGGCGTGCGGTGCTCGCAGACGAAATAGCGCGCGCCGGGCGCGCCATCGACTGCCGTCACACGAAACGTCGCCGCGTGCTCGCTGCCGTCGTCGAGACGCACGGGCCGCGAGAATTCGATCGGGTCCGACCGTTCGATGCCCGCTTCGCGCAGGCGCTGGGCCGTCGCGAACGCATCCCGGCTCTTGCACGACGTGGCCGCACAACCCCCGCCACGCTGCTGCGCGTCCCAGTAATACTGGCGGCTCGGCGTCGGCGCGGTCACGTGCAACAGTTCGAGGTAGTCGCGCGCCAGCATGATGCAGTGGTTCTGCGATCCCAGCGTGTGAAAGCCCCGCGGCGTCAGCGTAAAGCCCAGGCGCTTCCATTGTTCGACCGCCGCATCCAGATCGCGGCAGATGATGACGGCGTGGTCGTACGGTTCCAGGATGCCGGACATGGATTAGTCGAACTGAATGTTGGCCTTGCGCGCAACGGCCTGCCACTTGTCATGCTCGTGGCGGACCAGTGCGCCCAGTTCGGCCGGCGTGCCGACCGCGATCTCGAAGCCCTGCGCCTGCAGCGCTTCCACCACGCGCGGCTGCCGAATCGAGCTGGCGAGCGCATCGTGCAGGCGCGTGACCGTGTCGGGCGACACGTTCGCGGGACCGAAGACGCCGATCCACGAATACGCTTCGAAACCCTTGAAACCCTGCTCCGCGACGGTCGGCACCTGCGGCAGCTGACGCAGCCGCGAGGTCCCGGTCACGCCGAGCACCTTGATCGTCTTGGCCGCGACATGGGCCTGCACCGCGGCGTAGCTGCTGAAGAAAATATCGACTTCGCCAGCCAGCACGGCCTGCACGGCCGGGCCGCCGCCCTTGTAGGGCACGTGGAGGAAATGCACGTTGGCCTCGGTGGCGAGGGCCTCCGCGGCAAGCTGGTTCAGGCTGCCAATGCCCGATGACGCGTAACGCACACCGTCGGGACGCGACTTCGCCAGTTCCACGAGTTCGCGCACATTGGTCGCCATCACGGCCGGATTTGCCGCGATCACAAGCGGAAAACGCACCAACTGCGAGATGGGAGTGAAATCCTTGAAGGTGTCGTACGGCAAGTTCTTGTACGCAAAAGGATTGATCGCGTGCGTATCGAACGCCATCAGCAGCGTATTGCCGTCGGCCTTGGCACGCGCCACGGTATTGCTGGCAATCAGGCCGCCCGCGCCAGGCTTGTTATCGACGACCACGGTCTGACCGAGCGCGGTCTTGAGGCCAGGCTGTAGCTGCCGCGCAACGATATCCACGCTTCCGCCGGGCGGAAATGGGAGAACCATCGAAATGGGACGGCTGCTGGCCGGATTGGCCGGGCCTTCCGCGTGAGCCAGCGATGCGAGGGACGAGAGCGATCCCAGCGCGATCGACGAGCTGCCGAGCGGCAGGGACTTCAGCAGCAGACGGCGGAGCCGCGTGCGTTCGGGAGAGGACATCGGAGACTCTGGCAGTGCGATCGGGGACCGCAACAAGGCAAAAAAGAAAAAGGGCGGCATGCCGCCGCCCTGTATTTTGCACGAGGAATATGCATTCTGCAGGCATTGCGCCCGTCTATCGCCCATTTAGTCGCCCGGCCACGCCGGGCGATGGCACATATTCCGGCCGTTCAGGCCTCCGCGCGCTGCTCGCTTTCCGGTGCCTCCGGCGGTTCCGGATCGGCCTCGGAGAAGGTCAGCTTGATCTGATCCTCGTCGTCCAGATCCACGGCGACCTTGCCGCCACTCACCAGACGACCGAACAGCAGCTCGTCGGCCAGCGCCTTGCGGATCATGTCCTGGATCAGACGCTGCATCGGCCGCGCGCCCATCAGCGGATCGAAGCCCTTCTTCGCGAGGAACTTGCGCAGTTTCTCGGTGAAGCTGGCTTCCACCTTCTTCTCGTGCAGCTGCTCTTCCAGCTGCATCAGGAACTTGTCCACGACGCGCAGGATGATTTCCTCGTCGAGCGCGCGGAAGCTGATGGTCGCATCCAGACGGTTGCGGAACTCCGGCGTGAACATGCGCTTGATGTCGGCCATCTCGTCGCCCTGCTCGCGCGCGGTCGTAAAGCCGATCGTCGCCCGGTTCATGGTCTCGGCGCCCGCGTTCGTGGTCATGATGATGATCACGTTGCGGAAGTCCGCGCGCCGGCCGTTGTTGTCGGTCAGCGAACCATGGTCCATGACCTGCAGCAGGATATTGAAGATATCCGGGTGCGCCTTCTCGATCTCGTCGAGCAACAGCACGCAATGCGGCTTCTTCGTCACGGCTTCGGTCAATAACCCACCCTGATCGAACCCGACATATCCCGGCGGCGCGCCAATCAGGCGGCTCACCGCATGGCGTTCCATGTATTCCGACATATCGAAGCGCAGCAACTCGATGCCCATGATGAAGGCGAGCTGCTTGGCCACTTCGGTCTTGCCGACACCGGTCGGGCCCGAGAACAGGAACGAGCCGATCGGCTTGTCCGTCTTGCCGAGCCCCGCGCGCGACATCTTGATCGCCGAGGCCAGCGCCTCGATGGCCGGGTCCTGCCCGAACACCACCGACTTCAGGTCGCGTTCCAGCGTCTGCAGCTTGCTGCGGTCGTCCTGGTTCACGCTCTGCGGCGGGATGCGCGCAATGCGGGAGACGATGTCCTCGATCTCGGTCTTGCCGATGGTCTTCTTCTGCTTCGACTTCGGCAGGATGCGCTGGGCGGCACCGGCCTCGTCGATCACATCGATGGCCTTGTCGGGCAGATGGCGATCGGTGATGAAGCGCGCCGACAGTTCGGCGGCGGCCGTCAGCGCCGAGGCGGCATACTTCACGCCGTGATGTTCCTCGAAGCGCGACTTCAGGCCCCGCAGAATCTGCACGGTCTGATCCACCGACGGTTCGACCACGTCGATCTTCTGGAAGCGCCGCGACAGCGCCGCATCCTTCTCGAAGATGCCGCGGTATTCCGTGAACGTGGTCGCGCCGATGCACTTGAGCTGGCCCGACGACAGCGCCGGCTTGAGCAGGTTGCTCGCATCCAGCGTGCCGCCCGACGCGGCGCCCGCGCCGATCAGCGTGTGAATCTCGTCGATGAACAGGATCGCGTTCGGATTGTCCTTGAGCGACTTCAGCACGCCCTTCAGGCGTTGCTCGAAATCGCCGCGGTACTTCGTACCGGCCAGCAGCGCGCCCATGTCGAGCGAGTACACGACCGCCTTCTCGAGGATGTCGGGCACTTCGTTCTTCGTGATGCGCCATGCGAGGCCTTCCGCGATCGCGGTCTTGCCCACGCCAGCCTCGCCCACGAGCAGCGGGTTGTTCTTGCGGCGGCGGCACAGCACCTGCACCACACGCTCGACTTCGCTCTCGCGGCCGATCAGCGGATCGATCTTGCCGGCCTTGGCCAGCGCATTCAGATTCTGCGTGTATTGCTCGAGCGGACTTTCCTTGCCGTCACCGCCCTCGCCTTCGGCATTGCCTTCGCCGTGCTTGGCCGGCTCGGCCTGGTCCTTGCGGATGCCGTGGCTGATGAAGTTGACGACGTCCAGACGCGTGACGCCCTGCTGCTGCAGGTAGTACACCGCGTGGGAGTCCTTCTCGCCGAAGATCGCCACGAGCACGTTGGCACCGGTCACTTCCTTCTTGCCGTTGGAAGTCGACTGTACGTGCATGATCGCGCGCTGGATCACGCGCTGGAAACCCAGCGTCGGCTGCGTATCGACCTCGTCGGTACCTGGCACCACCGGCGTGTTGTCGGCGATGAAGTTCTTGAGGCTGGTGCGCAAGTCCTCGATGTTGGCCGCGCACGCGCGCAGCACCTCGGCTGCCGTGGGATTGTCGAGTAGTGCCAGCAGCAGGTGCTCCACGGTAATGAACTCGTGGCGGGCCTGGCGGGCCTCGACGAAAGCCATATGCAGGCTCACTTCCAATTCTTGCGCAATCATGCTTCCTCCATCACGCACTGCAGGGGATGCCCCGCCTGCCGCGCATGGGTTGACACTAATTCCACCTTGGTCGCCGCGATATCTCTCGTGTAGATGCCGCAGACGCCCTTGCCTTCCCGGTGAACGGTGAGCATGATCTGCGTCGCCGTCTCCCGGTCCCTGCTGAAATACTGTTGCAGGATCATCACGACGAACTCCATAGGAGTGTAGTCGTCATTAAGCAGGACCACCTTGTACATCGCCGGGGGCTTGAGCTGCTGCTCTCGCCGTTCGATGACGGTGCCTGCTTCGCGTTGTGGGGTATTCGCCAGCCGTGTAACCATGGCCTTATTCTAACCCTTACTCACAAGTCTGCAATTTGGGGAAAAGACGCCGGATTCAAGAGCCCGCCGCTGCGAAAAAACTTGCGTGCGCCGGCGCACTGAACGCCGCCTGGCACCCGCTCTCCTACCTGTCCCGCGCACGCCCGTGGTGCAACCGCACCGCCACGGCGCCAGCCTGCCCAACCCGCCTGACACGGTCTGGTGCGCGCCCTCCACGGTACCATCGCCAGCCGTTTCAATCCCGCCACACCCTACGCCGAGTGGGGAATCTGCCAGCTTGACAGCCATTTGGTTTGCCAGAAAAATCGGTCGCACATTCAGGCACGGTCGGCGAGCCACGCAGACAAGGCCGGCCCGGATGGATCCGTGAGCGGGAGGCTTGCGGCATCGGTGGCGCGCCGGTTTTCCCGGCGACCTTGCGCATTTCCGCGTCCGAACCCCTGTCCCCCGCTTGAAACTGTTATTTCGTTGGGGGAGTTTATGGCAAGCGGTATCGTCAAATGGTTCAATGACGCCAAAGGCTTTGGGTTTATCAAGCCGGACGACGGCGAAGAAGAACTGTTTGCGCACTTTTCGGCCATCCAGATGGCAGGTTTCAAGACGCTGAAGGAAGGCCAGCGCGTTTCGTTTGAAGTGGTCCAGGGCCCGAAGGGCAAGCAGGCCACGAACATTCAGGACGCAGCTTAAGCGCAATCGGCTTGAATCGTGCGCCGACCGTACCGGCCATAGAGCTCGACGGTCCACGGATGCGAGGCGGCGGGTGCGCTTCCGGAACGGGATCAGTATCGCAGGTCAGCCAAGCATCCAGCAGAAAGCCCGGAATTTCCGGGCTTTCTGCGTTTCAAGGCGCCTTTCAAGGCGCCATCACCCCGCTTTGTAGATCGTATTTTTCCTAAACATAACAAGCCCTTGCGCCAGCGCAAGATGCGGCGACACCGGGTTCGCGACAGTGGCGGGTCATATTTTTCCCATTTGCACTGTCATGATCAAACGCATTCTCCTCGCCGTTGCCATGCTCGGCTCCGCCGCCTGGATCGGTAGCACCCAGGGCAGCGAACAGGCAGGCCCCGCGCACTGGAGCTATACCGGCAAGACCGGCCCCGACCACTGGGCCGAGCTCGACCCCGCCTACGCGGCCTGCAACCAGGGGCACGCCCAGTCCCCCGTCGATATCCGCGACACCGCACCGGGCCGGCATATGCCGGTCGGCTTCGCCTACGCGGCGGGGGCGACATCCGTCGTCAACAACGGTCACACGGTGGAGTTCGACGTGCAGGATGGCGGCAGCATCCGTGTGGATGCGGTGGCTTATCAACTGTCGAACATCCATTTTCACGCGCCCAGCGAGGAGCGCTTTGACGGCAGGGTCTATCCGATGGCCGCTCACCTCGTGCATCGCGACAGCGCCGGCAATCTCGCCGTGGTGGCGGTCATGTTCGAGGAAGGGGAGGAAAACGCGGCGCTGGCCGACGTGTTCGCGGCCATGCCGAAGCGGGCGGGCAAGTCCGCGAAGCTGTCGCACGCGCTCGATGCCACGGCCTTCCTGCCCGCCGATCACGCGTTCTATGCGTTCATCGGATCGCTGACCACCCCACCCTGCAGCGAAGGCGTGCAGTGGCGCGTCCTCAAGCAGCCCGTGCAGGTCTCGGCCGCGCAACTGGCGGCGTTCCGCCAGCTCTATCCGATGAACGCGCGGCCCTTGCAGCCTCTGTACGACCGCAAGATCGAGGAATGAGCGGCCGCGCCGATTACATGTTGTCGATCATCACCTGACCGAAGCCGGAGCAAGAGACCTGCGTCGCGCCTTCGAGCTGGCGCGCGAAGTCGTACGTGACCTTCTTCGACAGGATCGCGCGCTCCATCGAGGCGATGATCAGGTCGGCCGCTTCGGTCCAGCCCATATGGCGCAGCATCATTTCCGCGGACAGGATCTCCGAGCCGGGATTCACGTAATCCTTGCCTGCGTACTTGGGCGCGGTGCCGTGCGTCGCCTCGAACATCGCCACCGAGTCGGACATGTTGGCGCCCGGCGCGATGCCGATGCCGCCCACCTGCGCGGCCAGCGCGTCGGAGATGTAGTCGCCGTTGAGGTTGAGCGTCGCGATCACCGAATACTCGGCCGGGCGCAGCAGGATTTGCTGCAGGAAGGCATCGGCGATGGCGTCCTTGATCACGATATCGCGACCCGTCCGCGGGTTGCGGAACTTGCACCACGGGCCGCCGTCCACGAGTTCGGCGCCGAATTCCTGCTGCGCGAGCTCGTAGCCCCAGTCGCGGAACGCGCCCTCGGTGAACTTCATGATGTTGCCCTTGTGCACGAGCGTCACCGACGGGCGGTCATTGTCGATCGCATACTGGATGGCCTTGCGGACGAGCCGCTGCGTGCCTTCGCGCGAGACGGGCTTGATGCCGATGCCCGATGTCTCCGGGAAGCGGATCTTGCGCACGCCCATCTCGTTCTGCAGGAACGCGATCAGTTTTTTCGCATTCGCACTCTCGGCTTCCCACTCCAGACCCGCATAAATGTCTTCCGAGTTCTCGCGGAAGATCACCATGTTGGTCTTCTCGGGCTCGCGCACCGGCGACGGCACGCCCTTGAAATAGCGGACCGGGCGCAGGCAGACGTAGAGATCGAGCTGCTGGCGCAACGCAACGTTGAGCGAGCGGATGCCGCCACCGACGGGCGTGGTCAGCGGGCCCTTGATGGACACGACATATTCCTTCACCGCATCGAGCGTCTCGTCGGGCAGCCACACATCGGGGCCATACACACGCGTCGATTTCTCGCCCGCATAGACCTCCATCCATGCGATGCGGCGCTTGTCGCCATAGCACTTGGCGATGGCCGCATCGACCACGCGCAGCATGACCGGCGTGATGTCGATGCCGATGCCGTCCCCTTCGATGTACGGAATGACCGGGTTGTCCGGCACGTTGAGCGAGCCGTCCGCGTTGACCGTGATCTTCTCGCCCGCGGGAATCCTGATGTGCTGGTACATGAGCGTCTCCACATTTGTGTCGCGAGGCATTTTGCAGCAATCCGCGCCATGCCGCCATAATCTGCGCCCATGACGCTGATCGCCCTCAACAAGCCCTACAACACCATGAGCCAGTTCTCGCCGCACCCCTCGCGGCCGACGCTGGCGGACTGCGTGCACACCCCCGATGTCTATCCGGCCGGCCGGCTCGATGCCGACAGCGAGGGGCTGCTGCTGCTGACCGACGACGGCGTGCTGCAGGCGCGCATCGCCGACCCCGAACACAAGCTCGCCAAAGTCTATCTGGCGCAGGTGGAAGGCGTGCCCGACGACGCCGCGCTGGCGCGGCTGCGCCGTGGCGTGGATCTGGGCGATTTCACGACGCGGCCGGCCCGCGCGCGCATCGTCGGCGCACCGGACTGGCTATGGACGCGCGATCCGCCCATCCGATTCCGCGCCGCGATCCCGACGACCTGGGTGGAGCTGGAGATCCGCGAGGGCAAGAACCGCCAGGTGCGGCGCATGACGGCGGCGGTCGGTTATCCCACGCTGCGCCTCGTGCGCGTGGCGATCGGGGCGCTGCGGCTCCCGGACCTGGGCCTGCAGCCCGGCCAGTCCCGCGAGATCGACCCGTCGACCCTCGGTCTGCCGCCGGCGACACCGTCCAGGCCCGTAAGACGGCGTTACAAATAGGTACATTTCTGTGGTCAACGAGGGGCGAGATGGTCTCGTTTTTGAGGCAGACACGCCAACAAGCGCGTCAATTTCCCAGACTGCACTCCAATTCGAGGTACTCGCAAATGAAAAAACTGATCGCTGCCCTGGTTGTCGGCCTGTTCGCTACCGGCGCTTTCGCTCAAGCTTCGGCGCCTGCCGCCGACGCCGCCGCGCCCGCTGCGGCCTCGAAGACCACCAAGTCCGCCAAGAAGAAGACCTCGCACAAGAAGCATGCAAAGAAGGCTGCCGCTTCGGCACCGGCTGCATGATCTGACGTCGCAGCATTCGCGTGACCCGAAGGCAGGCTCGCTCAGGCGGCCTGCCTTTTTTGCTGTCCGGTCCGACGTCTGGCCCGGCGCGTCCTGACTGCGCTATGCTCACGGTCTGCAGTCGAACCTATCCCACGTCCACGCCATGCCTTCCGTGCTCAAGTCCTCGCTGGCTGCCAGCGCCCTCGCGCTGACCGCCCTCGCCCCCCTGGCGCATGCCCAGGGCGCGCTGCCCACCGTCAACCTGAACGCGGGCATGTACGCCATTCACGCCGAGGTGGCCGACAACGCCGCCGCGCGCGAGCGCGGGCTGATGTACCGCCAGAACATGCCCGCGAATGCCGGCATGCTGTTCGTGTTCGAGGAAAAGGCGGGCCACTGCTTCTGGATGAAGAACACGAACCTGCCGCTGTCGATCGCCTTCCTGGCCGACGACGGCAGCATCGTGAACATCGAGGACATGGCGCCGCAGACCGAGGACAACCACTGCCCGCGCGCGGCCGTGCGCTACGCGCTCGAGATGAACAAGGGGTGGTTCGCGCAGAAGGGGATCAAGCCCGGCGCGAAGATCGGCGGGCTGCCCGCGGCACGCCCGGCGCAGTAAGCACCGGGGAGCAGGACCGCGCGCGATAGGTCGCGATCAGTCGCGGAAGTTGTTGAAATCGAGCGGGGCGTCGGTGACTTCCTTGCGCAGCAGCGCGATCACCGATTGCAGGTCGTCGCGCTTGGTGCCGGACACGCGCACCGCATCGCCCTGGATGCTCGCCTGCACCTTGATCTTGCTGTCCTTGATCATGCGCACGATCTTCTTGGAGAGGTCGCCCGTCACGCCCTTCTTGATCGTGATGACCTGCTTGACCTTGTCGCCGCTGATCTTCTCGACCTTGCCATGGTCGAGGAAGCGCACGTCCACGTTGCGCTTGGCCATCTTGTTGATCAGCACGTCCTTGACCTGATCGAGCTTGAAGTCGTCGTCGGCGAAGGCGGTCAGTTCGCCCTCCTTCTGCTCGACGCGCGCGTCGGATCCCTTGAAGTCGAAGCGCGTGGAGATCTCCTTGTTGGATTGCTCCACCGCGTTCTTCACTTCCACCATGTTTGCTTCACATACTACGTCGAACGACGGCATCTTCTTTCTCCTGGGCCAAGCGGCAACGGCACGCTCGACCGGTTACGTATAATCCTGCCCACCACACGGGTTCACTTGCATGGCAGATTTCCGAGAATTTTATCCCCTGCGGCGCCACAATACATTCGGATTCGATGTCCGGGCGCGCTTCGCCGTGCATGTCCGCAGCGAACAGGACCTCGTCGAAGCGCTCGACGATCCGCGCGCGGCGGGCCTGCCCGTCGTGGTGCTGGGCGGTGGCAGCAATGTGGTGCTGTCGGGCGATCTCGACGCGCTGGTGCTGCTGATCGAGATTCCGGGCTACCACGTGGCCGAACCGTCGGGCGAGGCTGTCTATGTTACCGCCGGTGCGGGCGAAAACTGGCATGGACTCGTCGGCCGCACGATCGAGGATGGCCTGCCCGGCCTCGAAAACCTTGCGCTGATCCCCGGCACCGTCGGCGCCGCACCGATCCAGAACATCGGGGCCTATGGCGTGGAGCTCTGCGAGCGCTTTGCCCGGGTACGCGCCTACGACCGGCAGACGCGGAATTTTGTCGAACTCGACGCCGCGCAATGCGCGTTCGGCTACCGTGACAGTGTGTTCAAGCACACGGGCCGCGACCGCTTCATCATCACCGCCGTGACGCTTCGCCTGCCGCGCCCGTGGCAACCCGCGCTCGGCTACGCCGAACTGGCCCGCGAACTGGAAGGCGTGGACACGCCGGACGCCGCGCGCATCCGCGACGCGGTAGTGGCCATCCGCTCGCGCAAGCTGCCGGATCCCGCCGTGATCGGCAATGCAGGCAGTTTCTTCAAGAATCCGATTGTCGAGGCGCCGCAGCGTGACGCGCTGGCGGCCGCGCATCCGACGCTGGTCAGCTATCGCCAGCCCGATGGCCGCTACAAGCTGGCCGCCGGATGGCTGATCGATCAGTGCGGATTCAAGGGCGTGAGCGACGGCCCCGTGGGCGTCTATGGCAAGCAGGCGCTGGTGCTCGTGCACCACGGCGGCGGCAGCGCGCGCGAACTGCTCGCGCTGGCCGGCCGCATTGCCGATACCGTGCAGGCACGATTCGGCGTGCGAATCGAACCGGAGCCCGTCATCGTCTGACGACCGGCCCCGACAGCAGGGTGGCCGGGGTCAGCCGCGGGGGTCAGCCGCGGGGGTGAGCCGTGACGTCAGCCGAAGTGGCAGACGTAGTCGAGCGTTTCGGTGACTTCGATGTCGAACTTGCTGTCGCCGGGCACGTGGAACTGCTGGCCCGCGCCGTAGGTCTGCCACTCGGTGGCGCCCTGCAGGCGCACGCGGCACGAACCCGCGTTGATTTCCATGATCTCCGGCGCGCCCGTGCCGAACGTCAGTGCGGCCGGGAAGATCACCCCCAGCGTCTTGCGCGTGCCGTCGGGAAACACCACCGTGTGGCTCACGCACTTGCCGTCGAAATACAGATTGGCCTTCTTGACGACGCTGACGTTATCGAACTGGTTGGCGGGCTGGTTGGACTGACTCATTGACTTGATCTTGACGGGTTGAAATTCAATACTTGCCGCAGAGCAGGTATTCCATCAGCGCCTTCTGCACGTGCAGACGGTTTTCGGCCTCTTCCCACACCACGCTGCGCGGGCCGTCGATAACGGCGGCCTCGACTTCCTCGCCACGATGCGCGGGCAGGCAGTGCATGAACAGGGCGTCGGGCGCGGCGCGGTCCATCATGGCCGTGGTGACCATCCAGTCCTTGAACGCGCGCTTGCGCGCCTCGTTCTCGGCCTCGAACCCCATGCTGGTCCAGACGTCGGTGGTGACCAGATGCGCGCCATCGCAGGCGTCCAGCGGATCGGTGAACACCTTGACGAGGCTGGCGGCCGACGCCGGCACCATGGCCGGATCGAGCTGATAGCCCGGCGGCGCCGAGAAATGGAACGTGAAGCCGAGCCGCTCGGCGGCCTGGATCCACGTGTACGCCATGTTGTTGGCATCGCCGATCCACGCGACGACCTTGCCGCGGATGCTGCCGCGCTGCTCGATGTACGTGAAGACGTCCGCCAGCACCTGGCACGGATGATATTCGTTGGTCAGCCCGTTGATCACGGGCACGCGCGAATGCGCGGCAAAGCGTTCGATGATCTCCTGCCCGAACGTGCGGATCATGATGATGTCCACCATGCGGGAGATCACCTGCGCGGCATCCTCGATCGGCTCGCCGCGGCCCAGCTGCGAGTCGCGCGTGTTCAGGAACACCGCGTGACCGCCGAGCTGATGGATGCCCGCCTCGAACGACAGGCGCGTGCGCGTGGAATTCTTCTCGAAGATCATGGCCAGCGTGCGGTCGTGCAGCGGGTGCCAGGTCTCGTAGTTCTTGAACTTCGCCTTGAGGATCTGCGCGCGGTCCAGCAGGTACTCGTACTCCTCGGCGGAGAGGTCGTTGAACTGCAGGTAATGCTTGATCGGGGTTGAGCTCATAAAACAATTAAGGCGGCTCTTCGGGGAGCCGCCTTTCGCGTCGCCTGCGCAATTTAACTGCAACGATCATAAGGGATTATTCAGCCTTTGGCGAGCCCGGAGTCACCCCATGCTCCGGCCGCCGGGCGGCTATCATGGCGGCTCCCCCGGCGCATGTCGCGACAGGAGGCCCTTATGCTCAACTCTTATATAAGATATAATACTCGCTGATTCACGCGGGGCTTGGCATACCAGTGCCGCCGCCCGCCCCGGCACCAAAAGTGCCCCCGAAGATACCGACGCCCCGCAGTCCCATGACTTCCAACGTTCGCGAATATTTCATCCAAGGCATTACCAAGGAAGGCAAGACCTTTCGTCCGAGCGACTGGGCAGAACGGCTGTGCGGCGTGATGGCACAGTTCCGGCCAGAGGGCGACTCCGGCGATCCGCGCTATACGTACTCGCCGTACGTGCGGCCGGTGATCATCGGCGGGGTCAAGAACGTGGTGGTGGACGTGCGGCTGCGCGACATCGAGCCCAAGGCGCTCGACTTCGTCCTGAACTTCGCGCGCGACAACGATCTGCAGCTGGTGGAGGCCTGCTACCTCGACTGACCGGGCGGCCCCTGCAACAGCAGACGCCCAAAACAAAAAAGCTCGTCATGCGACGAGCTTTTTTTATGCCGGGCTCCCGGGGAAGCCGCGGCAAACCACGCGGACAGCGATCAGGCAGCCATGGCCTTGATGGCGGCCGACAGGCGCGACTTGTGGCGTGCAGCCTTGTTCTTGTGCACGATCTTCTTGTCGGCGATGCTGTCGATCACGTGTTGCGACTGCTTGAAGACTTCAGCAGCGGCAGCCTTGTCGCCGGCGTCGATGGCCTTGCGAACGGCCTTGACGGCGGTGCGCAGACGCGAGCGCAGGCTGGAGTTGTGAGCGTTCTGAGCGACGGCTTGGCGCGCGCGCTTGCGAGCTTGTGCGGAATTTGCCATTTGATCTCTTTTCCTGAATTCAGATGCGTGCCCCGGGGCAACGCGAATAACTTATCTGGGACGCCTGGGACGCAACCTTCGGGCAAACCCCTCAGGCCACATCGTGCGGCCCGGGATGCTTCGACATACGAATCCGGAACGCGACTGTCCTTGCGAATCGGCGATTATACACACACGCACGGAACTGAGGCAAGGTCGGATTGTGGAACGTGTGCCGGCCGACAGTCGCCCGCGACGCCGTCCGTATAATAGGCGCCACATCGGGCCGCATGCACCGCGTTTGCGTCACTTCCCGCGCCGCCACCGTGGCGCCGTGGCAACTTTGTGGCGCGGCGGGCGTCAGACTCCCGCCCGTTCACGCATCTCCCGACCATCTTGAACCTGCTCAAAGCGCTCGCCACCATCAGTAGCCTGACGATGCTTTCGCGCATCACCGGCCTGATGCGCGAAATCCTGATCGCCCGCGCGTTCGGCGCCTCGGACATGACCGATGCGTTCAACGTCGCCTTCCGCATTCCCAACCTGCTGCGCCGCGTGTTCGGCGAGGGGGCGTTCTCGCAGGCGTTCGTGCCGATCCTCAACGAGTACCACGGCCGCCGCGGGCTCGCGGACACGCGCGCGCTCATCGACGCGGTGTCCACGGTGATGACATGGGTGCTCGTGGCGGTGTCCGCGCTCGGCGTCATCGGCGCCCCGCTCGTGATGACGGCCGTGGCCACGGGCTTCCGCGGCCAGAGCGAGACCTACGACGCCGCCGTGTTCATGACGCGCGTGATGTTCCCGTATATCGGCCTCATCTCCATGGTGGCGCTGGCCTCGGGCGTTCTCAACACGTGGCGCAATTTCGGCGTGCCCGCGTTCACGCCGGTGCTGCTGAACCTGTGCCTGATCGTCGCGGCCCTGTTCGTGGGCCCGCACCTGGCCCAGCCGATCTATGCGCAGGCGTGGGGGGTGCTCGTGGGGGGCGTGCTGCAGCTGGCGATCCAGATTCCGGCGCTGCGCCGGCTCGGCGTGATGCCGCGGCTGTCGTTCGACGTGCGCGCGGCCTGGGCCAACGAGGGCGTGCGCCGCGTGATCCGGCAGATGCTGCCGGCGCTGCTGGCCGTGTCGGTGGCCCAGATCAGCCTGATCATCAATACCAATATCGCCTCGCATCTGGCCGCGGGCAGCGTGTCGTACCTGACCTATGCCGACCGGCTGATGGAGTTTCCGACCGCGCTGCTCGGCGTGGCGCTGGGCACCATCCTGCTGCCGAGCCTGTCGCGCGCCAGCGCCGACGACAATCGCGAGGAATATTCGGGGCTGCTCGACTGGGGGCTGCGGCTCACGTTCCTGCTCGCGGTCCCGTGCGCGGTCGGCTTGTTCGTATTCGGCGAGCCGCTGACCGCCGTCCTGTTCAACTACGGCCGCTTCGACGCCCATGCGGTCGAGATGACCCGGCAGGCGCTGGTCGCGTACGGCACGGGTCTGCTCGCGCTGATCGCGGTGAAGATCCTTACGCCCGGCTTCTACGCGCGGCAGGACATCCGCACCCCGGTCAAGATCGCGCTGGTCGTACTGGTGATCACGCAGGCCGCGAATTCGGTGTTCGTGCCGCTGTTCGCGCATGCCGGGCTCGCGCTATCGATCAGCTTCGGGTCGAGCGTCAATGCGCTGCTGCTGTTCTTCGGGCTGCGCCGCCGCGGCTTCTACCGGCCCGCGCCGGGATGGGGCCTGTTCCTGGCGCAGCTGCTTGCCGCAGTGCTGATCCTCGCGGGCATGCTGCTCTGGTTTACCCGCACGTTCGACTGGATCGCACTGGGCGCGACACCGGGGTTGCGGATCGCACTGATGGCGTCGTGCCTGGTACTTGCAGCGGTGGTCTACTTCGGTACACTGTGGCTCATGGGGCTGAGGTACTCCGCGTTTCGGCGGAAGACCACGGACACCGCCATCAGGAACCCGCAATGACATCCACGAAAGTCCTGGATTACTTCGCCAGTCTCGTGGCGGACGAGCATGGCATCCCGCTTACGGAAACCGCGCTCTCGATTGCCCAGGACGCGTATCCCGATCTGGACCTGCAGGCCGAACTGGCCGCGCTGGACATGCTCGCGGTGCGGCTCAAGCGGCGGATCGCCGACGGCACGCCGGCCATTCAGCGCCTGCGGCTGCTCAATCATTTCTTTTATCGGGATCTCGGGTTCGGCGCCAACGCCAATGACTACTACGATCCCGACAACTCCTACCTCAACGTCGTCATGAAGCAGCGGCGCGGGATTCCGATCTCGCTTGCGGTGCTGTTCATGGAGCTGGGGCAGCAGATCGGCCTGCCGCTCAAGGGCGTGTCGTTTCCGAACCATTTCCTCGTGCGGATGACGATTCCCGCGGGCGAGGTGGTGCTGGACCCGCTGACGGGCGAGACACTGTCGAAGGAACAGTTGCAGGAGATGCTGGATCCCTACCTCGAACGCGAGGGCATCGACGATCCCAATCAGGTGCCGCTCGGGCTGTTCCTGCAGGTGGCGAGCCACCGCGAGATCATTGCGCGCATGCTGCGCAACCTGAAGGCCATCTATTTGCAGGAGTCGCGCTGGCAGCGGCTGCTGGCGGTACAGAACCGCCTCGTGATCCTGCTGCCGAATTCGATCGAGGAAGTGCGCGATCGCGGCCTCGCCTACGCGAACCTCGAATGCTTCCGGCCCGCGCTGGAAGATCTGGAGGCCTATGTGCAGGCGCGGCCCGATGCGGCCGACACCACGCAGATCCGCGACCGCATGCCGGCGCTGCGCATGATGAGCCGCAGCCTGAGCTGAGCCGGCAGCAAAACGGGGCCCGCGGGCCCCGTCTTTCTTTGCTTCAGTGTTCAGGCGTCAGTGTTCGGACGAAGGCCGGCGCTTGTTCCCACGCACGAGGCGCCAGAGGCCGCCCAGCACGAGCGGCACCACGGCCGCGCCGATACCGGCCAGCACGATCAGGTTCAGATACTGCTTGATGAACGGCAGGTTGCCGAAGAAGTAGCCAGCGAACACGAGGCCGACCACCCACATCAGCGCGCCCAGCACGTTGAACAGCTGGAACCGTGCGAACGTCATCTGCGAGACCCCGGCCACGAACGGCGCGAACGTGCGCACGATCGGGATAAAGCGCGCCATCACGAGCGTCTTGCCGCCATGGCGTTCGTAGAAGTCGTGCGTGCGGCGCAGCGCCTTCTGGTCCAGGAATCGCCATTCGTGCTCGAACACCTTCGGGCCAATCCAGCTGCCGACCATGTAGTTGACGGTATTGCCGCTGATGGCCGCCACGAGCAGCAGCCCCGACAGCATCCATTCGTTCATCGCCCCGGTGGCGCACATGGCGCCCGCGATAAACAGCAGGGAATCGCCGGGCAGGAACGGCAGCACGACGAGGCCGGTTTCGGCGAACACGATCGCGAACAGGATGCCGTACACCCAGACGCCGTAGTCCTGGACGAACTGGCCCAGGAATTTATCGACGTGGAGCACCATGTCGAGCAGTTGCAGTACGGTATCCAAATCAGTCCTCACTCCAGATGAAGGTGCCCATCATACAAGAGCGGCAAGGCGCGTTGCGCACTTGTAGCCCTGCCACCCGTGGTGGCGCGCCCAAGAATGTTCGGACGCGCACGTATAATTGCCCGCATGCCTGCCGACGCCTCCCACACCGCCCTGCCAGCCGTGCCAGACCGGCCCGTCCGCCCTATCCGGACACTCAGGCCCATCCGGCCCTTACCCGACCAGCTGATCAGCCAGATCGCCGCCGGCGAGGTGGTGGAACGGCCGGCCTCGGTGGTCAAGGAACTGCTCGAAAACGCGCTCGACGCGGGCACCAGCCAGCTGGGCATCCGGCTCGAGGAAGGCGGCGTCCGCCGCATCGTCATCACCGACAACGGCTGCGGCATTCCGGCCGACGAACTCCCCGTGGCACTCATGCGCCACGCCACGAGCAAGATCGCCTCGCTCGACGAACTCGAAGCCGTGCTGACGCTCGGCTTCCGCGGCGAGGCGCTGGCCTCGATCGCTTCCGTCTCCCACCTCGTGCTGACCAGCCGCACCGCGGACGCGCCGCATGCCTCGCAGGTCAGTGCCGATTCCGGCCAGTTGCAGCCCGCGTCGGGCGGCGTCGGCACGATGGTCGACGTGCAGCACCTGTACTTCAACACGCCAGCGCGCAGAAAGTTCCTCAAATCGGAACAAACCGAGCTCGGCCACTGCCTGGAGATGGTCCGCCGGGTGGCGCTCGCGCGGCCCGACGTCACGATTTCGGTCCACCACAACGGCAAGCCGCTCGAGCACTGGAACGCCGGCGACGTGGCCACGCGTACCGCGCAGGTCCTGGGCGACGACTTCGCGCGCGCCCGGCTGCCGCTGGACGAGGAAGCGGGCACGCTGCATCTGTACGGCTTTGCGGGACTGCCGACGGCATCGCGCGGCCGGCCCGATCAGCAGTATTTCTTCGTCAACGGACGCTTCGTGCGCGACAAGCTGCTCAACCACGCCGTGCGCAGCGCCTATCAGGACGTGCTGCACGGCGACCGGTTTCCGTCGTACGTGCTCTGCCTGGACCTGCCGCCCGAGATGGTCGATGTGAACGTGCACCCGTCGAAGATCGAGGTGCGCTTTCGCGAATCGCGCGCGGTGCACCAGTTCGTCTATCACGCGGTGCAGCGTTGCCTCGCGCGACAGGCCGGCGAACAGGGCGACAGCCTGCATACCGATGCCGGCGAGGGTCCGGCCGGAGCGGGCGGCGCGTACCCGATGCCGGCCGCGCGGCCAGCCTCGGGGGCGGGTGCCGCGCCGCAGTGGATCAACTATTCGGCGGGCCGCCAGACCGAGCTGGGTATCGCGCAGCCGCGCCAGGCATACCTCGGCATGGTGCGCGACGCCACGGCCGGGGCGCGCGGCAACGGCTTCGATGGCGCCGCGCAGGGCCTGCCCGGCTATGCGCCTTCATCGCAGCCATCCTCGCAACCCTCATCGCGCCCGCCGGCATGGCTCGCGGACGCGCAGGCCGCGCGCGCCGACGAACCGCCCGGCCTGATCGGCGGATCCACGGTCACGCGCATCGGCAGCCATGCGTTCGATGGCACGGCGGATGAAGACGAGGCCCACCCGCTCGGCTATGCGATCGCGCAGCTGCACGGCATCTACGTGCTGGCGCAGAACGCGCGCGGGCTCGTGCTCGTCGATATGCACGCCGCGCACGAGCGCATTCTCTACGAGCAGATCAAGACCGCGCTCGATGCGCGCGAACTGGCCGTGCAGCCGCTGCTGATCCCCGTGACGCTGCCCGCGAGCGCGGTGGAGATCGGTGCCGCCGAGGAACATCAGGACACGTTGCGGCAGCTCGGCTTCGATATCGCGCCGGTCTCGCCGACCACGCTCGCCGTGCGCGCGATTCCCGCGCTGCTCAAGCAGGCCGACGCGGAAGCGCTCGCCCGCGACGTGCTGCGCGACCTCCATGCCTATGGCGGCTCGCGCGTGCTGATCGAACGCCAGAACGAGCTGCTGGCCACGCTGGCATGCCACAGCGCCGTGCGCGCGAACCGCAAGCTGACCGTCGAGGAAATGAACGCGCTGCTGCGCGAGATGGAGCAGACCGAGCGCGCCGACCAGTGCAATCACGGTCGGCCCACCTGGGTGCAGTTATCGGTCGCGGAGCTCGATCGGCTGTTCCTGCGCGGCCAGTGATCGCGTCCGTCCATGAGTGATGCCGCAATGAAGGCGCCGATCGTCTGCCTGTTGGGGCCGACCGCATCGGGCAAGACCGCCGCCGCGCTCGCGCTGGCCGAGCGCGCGCCCATCGAGATCATCAGCCTCGACTCCGCGCTGGTCTACCGCGAGATGGATATCGGCACGGCCAAGCCCTCGCGCGCCGAACTCGACGCGGTGCCCCATCATCTGATCGACATCGTCGATCCCGCCGACAGCTACTCCGCCGCGCAGTTCGTCGAGGATGCCGAACGCCTGATCGGCGAGATTCGCGCGCGCGGCCGCATGCCGCTGATCGTGGGCGGCACGATGCTCTACTACAAGGCGCTGACGCAGGGGCTCAACGACCTGCCGCGCGCCGATGCCGCGGTGCGCGCCGAGCTCGATGCGCTGGCGGCCGAACGCGGCTGGCCCGCGCTGCATGCGATGCTCGCCGAAGTGGACCCCGTGACGGCCGCGCGGCTCGCGCCCAACGATGCGCAGCGCATCCAGCGCGCGCTGGAGATCCATCGCCTGACCGGACAACCGATGTCGGCGCTGCTCGCGCGCGAAGCGGCCGCGCGCACGTTCACCGGCAGTGCCGATGCGCGCTTCCGCGTGATCGCGCTCGAACCGTCCGATCGCGCGGTGCTCCACGCGCGCATTGCCGCGCGCTTCGATGCAATGCTCGCGCACGGCCTGATCGACGAGGTGAAACGTCTGCGCGCGCGCGGCGACCTGAATCCGGCGCTGCCGTCGATTCGCTGCGTCGGCTATCGGCAGGTGTGGGAGTACCTCGATGGCGAATGCGACCACGCCACCATGCGCGAGCGCGGCATCGCGGCGACGCGCCAGCTGTGCAAGCGGCAGATCACGTGGCTGCGAAGCACGCCCGAGCGCGTGACTGTCGATTGCCTGGCCGAAGACTATGTGCGGCAGGTGGCGGACATCGCGTTCGCATCGGCCCAACCGTAACCATCGCCCTCACCTTTCTCGCCCGAGCCATGCCTACCGCCCAACCATCCTGCACGCTGCGTCCCGCCACCCCCGCCGACAGCGCGACGCTGTGTCGCCTGATCTCGGCACTGGCCGAGTACGAAAAGCTCACGCACCTCGTGGAGGCCACGCCCGAAAAGATCGAGCAGGCGCTGTTCGGCGAGCGGCCCCATGCCGAGGCCGTGATCGCCGAGGTGGAAGGGGGGCAGGCGGTGGGGTTCGCGCTGTTCTTCCACAACTTCTCGACGTTCCTCGCCAAGCCGGGGCTCTACCTCGAGGACCTGTTCGTCGAGCCCGCATGGCGCGGCCACGGTATCGGCAAGGCCCTGCTGCGCCATCTGGCCGCGCTCGCGGTCGCGCGCGGCTGTGGCCGCTTCGAGTGGTCGGTGCTCGACTGGAATCAGCCCTCGATCGACTTCTACGAGGCCATGGGTGCCGACGTGATGCCCGACTGGCGCATCTGCCGCGTCACCGGCGACGCACTCGCGCGGCTTGGGGCCGCCTAGGTTCGCCTATCGGCCCGCGCTCGCCAGCATCGCCCCGAGCAGCACGTTGGCGCCGGCCTCCAGATGCTCGGGACGCGCGTCCTCGATCTCGTTGTGGCTGATGCCGTCCTTGCACGGCACGAAGATCATCGCCGTGGGCGCCACGCTCGCGATATACACCGCGTCGTGCCCCGCACCCGTGACGATGTCCTGATGCGTGTAGCCGCGGGCACCGGCTTCTTCCCTGACGTGGGCCACCAGCGATTCGGCAAACGGCGTCGGCGGAAAGTGCTGCACGTCCACGACCTCCACCGCCAGCGCGGTGCCCGTGGTCTGGCCCGACTGCAACCGCGCGCAGGCATCGCGGAAGCGCGCATCCATCTCCGCAAGCCGGTCCGCATCCTGATGACGCAGGTCCACCGAGAACGTGACCGCGCCGGGAATGACGTTGCGCGACGACGGATGCACGTCCACCACGCCCACGGTGCCGCGGCCATGCGGCGCATGGTCGTTGGCGATGCGGATGACTTCCTGCATCAGGAACGTCGCGCCGTATAGCGCATCGCGCCGCAGCGGCATCGGCGTGGGGCCCGCATGCGCCTCCATGCCCGTCACGGTCACGTCATACCACCGCAGGCCCAGCGAGCCCGTGACCACGCCGATGATGTTGTCGGCCGCTTCGAGGATCGGTCCCTGCTCGATATGCGCCTCGAGGTAGGCGCCGATCGGCCGGCCGCCCACGGGGAGCTCGCCCGCGTAGCCGATGGCCCGCAGTTCGTCCGCCACGCGCTTGCCGGCGGTGTCGGTGGCGGACAGCGCCACCTCGAGCGGGAACTTGCCCGCGAACACGCCCGACCCCATCATCACGGGCACGAAGCGCGTGCCTTCCTCGTTGGTCCAGATCGCCAGTTCGAGCGGCGCTTCCGTCGTGATGCCATGATCGGCCAGCGTGCGCATGACCTCGAGCCCGGCGAGCACACCGAAACAGCCGTCGAACTTGCCGCCCGTGGGCTGGGTGTCGATATGGCTGCCCGTCATCACGGGCGGCAGGCTGTCGTTGCGGCCCGCGCGGCGGCCGAAGATATTGCCGACCCGATCGACCGTCACGGTCAGTCCCGCCTCGCGCATCCAGCGCGTGACGAGGTCCCGCCCCTGTCCATCGAGCGCGGTCAGCGCAAGCCGCGCATTGCCGCCCTTCGGCGTGGCGCCAATTTCCGCGAGTGCCATCAGCGACTGCCAGAGCCGCTTGCCATCGATCCGCATCGTTGTCATCTTGCCTCCGGCCTAGACGGTCGCCGGCACGAAGCCGGCAAGGAATGCCTCGAGCGCAAGGCCGATCGCATCGACCTCGTAGCCGCCTTCCTGCACGACCACGGTCGGCACGCCGAGCGCGTGGATGCGTTCGCCGATGCCGCGGTACGCGTCGAGCCCCACGCGCAGCACGCTGATGGGGTCATGGATGTACGTATCGAATCCGAGCGCGAGCACGAGTGCCTGCGGACGATAGTCGCGCAACGCGTCGAGCGCGCTGTCGAGCGCCGCGAGGAATCCCGCATCGGCGGTGCCGTGCGGAAGCGGGAAGTTGAGGTTGTAGCCGTAGCCCGCGCCATGGCCGCGCTCGGTCGCATATCCGGTATAGAACGGGTAGTAGCCGTTGGGGTCGGCATGCAGCGAGATGGTCATCACGTCGGAGCGCTGATAGAAGATCTGCTGCGTACCGTCGCCATGGTGCGCATCGACGTCGAGGACCGCGACCTTGTCGAAGCGCTGGAGCAGCGTCTGCGCCGCGATGGCCGAGTTGTTGACGTAGCAGAACCCGCTCGCGCGATCCGTATGGGCATGGTGGCCCGAGGGCCGGCATAACGCATAGGCCAGGCCACCCGCGTCGGGCGCGGAGACGTGCCGCGCGGCCGCCACCGCGCTGTGGGCCGAGCGTTCGATCGAGCGCCAGCTATCCGGCCCCAGCGGGCAGCTCAGGTCCCCGAGGTAATAGCCGGTCTGCGCGATGATGCTGTCCGACGGGCATGGCGCGCGCCGCGTCTGGTCGATGCGGCCGCTGTGGTACGGCGAAAGGTTCGGCAGAACCTCGATACCGGGCTCGAGCGTCGGCGACGCCAGCGCCATCCAGCGCGCATAGGCCGTGGACAGGAATTCGAGATAGGCCGGGCTGTGCACCGCCTCCAGCGGCGCGCGTCCGTAGTCCGGCGGCGCGCTGACGGCGATGGACCGCGCGGCGAGCGCGCGCTGGAGCGCGGCCGCGCGGGCGGGAACGTCGGTCGGTTCGCATAGCCGGCCGACGCGCATGAACTGCCGGGGCTGATGCAATAACTGGTCATCCGAGAAGAAGGCGCGCATGGTCGGTGGCATGGTCGGTGAAGGATGCGGTCTTCATGCGCCGCCGGGCGTTTCCGACGGCGTCTTGAATTCGATCTCGACGAACACGCACTCGCCATCGTGACCGTTGATCACGTTGTGCTCGACGCCCGCGGGCCGGTAATAGGCGCGGCCGGCGACGAGGTCGCTCGTGACCTGTCCCGCGGGGGTCTCCAGCAACAGCGGGCCGCTCGTCATGGGCACCACCACGTAGTCGTAGCCGTGGCGATGGTGGCCCGTTTCCGCGCCACGCGCGAAGCGCCATTCGGTGACGGTCACGCGTTCGTTATCGACCTGCACGGTCGGGACTGCCTGGGGTCGGGTCATCGTTCGCCTTATCGCGTCAATACGTCTTCAAGAATCTCGAGGCCTTCGTTCATCACGGCGTCCGGAATCGTCAGCGGAAACAGGAAGCGGATCACGTTGCCGTACACGCCGCACGAGAGCAGAAGCAGGCCACGTTCGAGCGCGCGGTTCTGGACCTCGCGCGTGAACTCGGGATCGGGGCTGCCGTCGGCGCGGCGGAACTCCACCGCGACCATCGCGCCGAGCCCGCGCACTTCGGCCATCTGCGGCACGCGCGGCCTGAGGCTCTTGAGCCGGGTCACCAGACGCTCGCCGAGTTCGGCGCCGCGCGGAATCAGCTGCTCGGACTCGAGCACGTCGAGCACCGCCAGCGCGGCGGCCACCGCGAGCGGATTGCCCGCATAGGTGCCGCCGAGGCCGCCGGGCGCAGGCGCATCCATGACCTCCGCGCGCCCGCACACCGCGGACAGCGGCATGCCGCCGGCCAGGCTCTTCGCCATCGTGGTCAGGTCCGGCACGACGTCGTAATGCTCCATCGCGAACAGCTTGCCCGTGCGGCCGAAGCCCGTCTGGACTTCATCGGCAATCAGCAAGATGCCGTGCTCGTCGCAGACCGCGCGCAGCATGCGCACGAACTCGGGCGGCGCCACGTTGAAGCCGCCCTCGCCCTGCACGGGCTCGAAGATGATCGCGGCCACGCGGCGCGGATCGATATCGGCCTTGAACAGATGCTGGAGTGCCTTGCTGGCGTCCTCCACGGTCACGCCCTGCAGCGGCGACGGGAACGGCGCGTGATAGACCTCGCCCGGGAACGGACCGAAGCCGACCTTGTACGGCGCGACCTTCCCCGTCAGCGCCATGCCCATCATCGTGCGGCCATGAAAGCCGCCCGAAAACGCGATCACGCCGGGACGGCCCGTGGCCGCGCGCGCGATCTTGATCGCGTTCTCGACCGCTTCCGCGCCCGTGGTGAAGAAGGCCGTCTTGCGCGCGGAGCGGCCCGGCGCGCGCTGGTTGATGCGCTCGGCCAGCTCGACGTAGCTCGCGTACGGCACGATCTGATACGCGGTGTGCGTAAAGCGCTCCAGCTGCTGCTGGAGCGCGGCCACGAGCTTCGGATGACGATGGCCCGTGTTCAGCACGGCGATGCCGGCCGCGAAGTCGATATAGCGCTTGCCCTCGACGTCCCAGATCTCTGCATTCTCGGCACGCTCGGCGTAGAAGTTGCACATGACGCCCACCCCGCGCGGGGTGGCGGCATCCTTGCGGCGCAGCAGTTCGGCATTCTTCATATTGTGGCTCCAGATGGATGAGGGGGATTACGCGGCCGCGCGCACGAGCGTCGGATCCCAGGCCTTGCCCGGAATCGCGTCGATCAGGCGGCGCGTGTAGTCGTGACGGGGCGCATCGAAGATCTGTGCGGGAGGCCCGGCCTCCACCACGCGTCCGCGATGCATGACGATGACCTCGTGGCAGATCTGCGCGGCCACGCGCAGGTCGTGCGTAATGAAGATCAGCGCGATATCGAGCCGCTTCTGCAGGTCGGCCAGCAGCGCGAGCACCTGCGCCTGCACGGAGACGTCAAGCGCCGACACCGACTCGTCGGCCACGAGCACGCGCGGCTCCAGCGCGAGCGCGCGCGCGATGCCGATCCGCTGGCGTTGCCCGCCCGAGAACTGGTTCGGATACCGGTCGAACGCCGAGGCCTCGAGGCCGACCAGTTCGAGCAATTCGCGCGTCCGCGCATAGGCGGCCTCGCGCGGCACGCCGCACGCGATCGGCCCGTCGGCGATGATGCGTCCCACCGTATGGCGCGGATTCAGCGAAGCGAACGGGTCCTGGAAGATCATCTGCACCGCGCGCCGCATCGGCCGGAACTGCCGCTCGGACAGGCGCGCGAGGTCGTGGCCGTCGAACAGGATTTCGCCGCCATCGACGCCGGTCAGCTTGAGCAGGCACTTGCCGATCGTCGACTTGCCCGATCCCGACTCGCCGACGATGCCGAGCGTCTCGCCGCGGCGCACGCGAAAGCTCACGTCATCGACGGCATGGGTCACGCGCTTCTTTGCGAACAGGCCGCCGCCGGAAACGTAGGTCTTGCGCAGGTGGCGGACCTCGAGCACGGTGCCGTCGTCGGCATGGCCGCCATCGCGTGCGCGGCCGTGCGGAACCGCGCCGATCAGCCGGCGCGTGTACGGATGCCGCGGATCGTTGAGCACCTGCTCCGCGCTGCCGAGTTCGACGAGCACGCCCTTCTCCATGACGGCGACGCGATCGGCGATCTCCGCGACCACGCCGAAATCGTGGGTCACGAACATGACGCCCATGCCCTTCTCGGCCTGGATGCGCCGGATCAGCGCGAGGATCTGCGCCTGCGTGGTGACGTCGAGCGCGGTGGTCGGCTCGTCGGCGATCAGCAGCGCGGGCTCCAGCGCAAGCGCCATGGCGATGACCACGCGCTGGCGCTGGCCGCCCGACAGCCGGAACGGGTAGCTATGCACGATCGTGGCCGGATCGGGTAAGCCCACGAACGCAAGCAGCTCGAGCACGCGGCGCGCGCGGGCCTCGCCCGGATACTCGCGATGCACGCGCATGACTTCGGCAATCTGGTCGCCGATCGTCATCACCGGATTGAGCGCCGACAGCGGCTCCTGGAACACCATCGCGATGTCCTTGCCGCGCATGCCGAGCAACTTGGCCTCGTCCTGCGCGAGCAGGTCCTGGCCGCGGAACAGGATCTGGCCGCGCTCCGGCTTCAGGTAAGCCGGTAGCAGGCCCATGATGGCATTGGCGCTCATCGACTTGCCGGAACCCGATTCGCCGACGATGCACAGGATTTCGCCCGCGTGCAGGTCGTAGGAGATATCGCGGACCGCATAGGGACGATCGCCGCCGGGCGGCAATGCGATGGACAGGTCGCGGATCGACAACAGCGGCTGGGCCTGGATGACTGACATGGAATCCCTCTCGCGTATCGTCTGCTTACTCGCCGCGCCGGCGCAGCTGGGGATTCATGGCATCGTTGAGCCCTTCCCCGATCAGGTTGATGGCCAGCACGGTGAGCAGGATGGCCACGCCGGGCCAGACGCTCATCCACCAGGCCTCGCGGATCATCGTGCGCGCGGCGCCGATCATGAAGCCCCAGCTCATCATGTTGCGGTCGCCGAGCCCGAGGAACGACAGCGCCGACTCGGTCAGGATCGCCGTCGCCACCATGAACGAGGCCGACACGATGATCGGCGACATCGCGTTGGGCAGGATCTGCGTCACGATGATCCGTAACGGACGCTGCCCGATGACGATGGCGGCCTGCACGAACTCGCGCTGCTTGAGCGTCAGGAACTCGCCGCGGACGAGGCGCGCGACCGGCGGCCACGACACGACCGAGATCGCGCCCACGATCGAATAGATCGATGGGTTGAAGATCGCGACGATCACCACGGCCATCGCCAGCTGCGGAATCGTCTGGAAGAACTCGGTGAAGCGCATCAGCGCATCGTCGATGCGGCCGCCGCAGTAGCCGGCCACCGCGCCGATCAGCACGCCGAATACGAGCGCGACCGCGGTGGAGATCACGCCCACCAGCAGCGACACGCGCGCGCCATAGAGCAGGCCCGCCGTGATGTCACGTCCGAGCATGTCGGTGCCGAACGGGTAGGCCATGTCCGCGAACGGATGAATCAGCGGATCGCCGACCATCATCCACGGGGACTCTTCGTACAGCAGCGGCGCGAGGAACGACACCGCCACCACCGCGAGCAGTACCACGAGGCCCGCGACGGCACCGACATTGCGGCAATAGCGTCGAAGGAACGATTTCATGCGGCGGCCTCCCTGCCCCCGACGGCGATGCGCGGGTCGATAGATCGATAGAGGATGTCGGTCGCGAGGTTGAACACCACCACGAGCGCCGACGTCACGAAGAAGATGCCGAGCAGCAGCTGATAGTCGCGCTGCAGCAGCGCGTCGAACATCAGCCGGCCGATGCCGGGCCACGAGAACACGGTTTCGGTCAGCACGGCGCCACCGGCCATCTGGCCCAGCTGGATGCCCGCGAACGTGATGACCGGCAGCAGCGCGTTGCGCAGCACGTGCACGCGGATCACGCGCCGCGCGGGCACGCCTTTCGCGCGCGCGGTCTTCACGAAGTCCATGCCCATGACCTCGAGCATCGACGCGCGCGTCAGCCGCACGTACACGGCCATGAAGAAACAGCCCAGCGATACCGTCGGCAGCACCATATGGAGCGCGATGTCCCGCACGCGCGCGAAGCCCGTGTAGCCAGCACCGACCGACTCCATGCCGAACGCGGGCAGCCAGCCGAGCACGACGGAGAACAGGATGATCGCCATCAGCGACAGCCAGAACAGCGGCGTCGCATAGAGCAGCAGCGCGCCGGACATCACCGCGCTGTCGATCCAGCGGCGCCGGTTCTCGTAGCGGGTGCGCGCGGCAATCACCCCGAGCAGCACGCCGAGCACGATCGAGAACAGAAACGCCCCACTCATCAGCAGGAACGTCGCGGGCAGGCGGTCCAGGATCAGGTCGAGTACCGGCAGGTGATTGCGATACGAGTAACCGAGATCGAGGTGCGCCACGCCCTTCAGATAGATCGCCAGCTGCGTGACCACGGGCTTGTCGAGGCCGAACTGCTCGCGCAGTTGCTGCACATAGGCGGCATCGCCGGCGCCGGCCTCACCGGCCATCACCGTGGCCGGATCGCCGGGCGCGAGGCGGATCAGAAAGAAATTGATGATCACCACGCCCAGCACGACGACCAGCGCCTTGCCGAGACGGGACAGGAAGAAGGACACGAAATTCACGGCGCACGCTCCGTCAACGATGTCCCCCCGCCATCTGGCGAGGGGACGGACTCGCTCAGGTCTTCTCGATCTCAGTTCTTCTCGATCGATACGTTGTCGAACGACTCGTTGAGACCGATCGCGGTGGTCACGAGGTTCTTCACGTTCTTGCGATAGAGCGTCGGGAACTCGATCTCGAACAGGTTCGCATTGGCCACGTCGTTCACGAGAATGCGCTGCACCTCGCTATAGAGCTTCTGGCGCTCGGCGGGATCCATCGTCACGCCGGCCTTCGTCCACAGCTCGTCGGCCTGCGGATTGTTGTAGCCCTGCACGTTCGCGAACGGCGTGCCCTTGACGATATTGCGCGCCACGTAGAGCCGCTCCACGCCCAGCGCGGGGTCGCCGTACTGGTACGTGTACGTGATGGTCATATCGAAGTCCCAGTTGCCCACGCGCGCGGCCCACGTACCCGCGTCGGCGGATTCGATGCTGACCTTGAAGCCGAGCGGCTCGAGCATCTGCTTCACGTACTCGTCGAGTCGATCCCAGTTGGCGCCGTACGACGTCGAGAGGATCTTGATCGGGTACTGGCCCACGTCCACGCCCGACGCCTTGATCTCCTCGCGCGCCTTCTTGAGGTTGAACTCGAACTGCGGAATGTTCTTGTCGAAGAACAGCGTGCTGGACGCGAACGGGCTTACCGCGGGCTTGCCCATGCCGAAGAAGATGTTGTCGACGATCAGCTTGCGGTTGAGCGCATGCATCACGGCCTGGCGCACCTTCACGTTATTGAACGGCGGCTTGCGTTCGTTGAGCAGCATGCTCGCCATCGGCGCGAACATCTCCCAGCCCTTGGTCGTGTACTCGACGTTGGGGATCGCGCGCAGGCGCTTGACGTCCACGTTGTCCACGTCGCCGCCGCGCAGCACCTGTACGTCGCCCTTCTCGAACGCGACCGCGCGCGAGGCCGAATCGGGAATCACGTAGAACACGAGCTCGTCGAGGTACGGCTTGCCCTTCTTCCAGTAGTTCGGATTCTTGACGAGCTTGATATACGCGCCCTTCTTCCATTCCTTGAACATGAACGGACCCGTGCCGACCGGCTTCTGGTTGGCCGGATTGTTCCGGTAGTCGGTGCCTTCGTACAGATGCTTGGGCATCATCGGCATCGTGCCGGTCTCGAACATCGAGATAAACGGCGGGAACGGTTCCTTGAGCTTGATCTCGACGGTCGTGTCGTTGACCGCGCGAATCGACGCCATGTACTTGTTGATGACCGCGCGCGTGCGCACGTGCACCTCGCGCAGCAGCTTGTCGATCGAGAACACCACGTCGGCGGACGTGAACGGCTTGCCGTCGTGCCACTTGACGCCGCTCTGGAGCTCGAACGTGTAGGTCAGGCCGTCCGGCGAGATCTTCCACGACTTGGCGAGTTCCGGCTGCGGCTTCAGGTCCGGCGAATAGGTGAGCAGGCCCTGGTAGATCTTGCCCGCGATGTACTGCGTGGGCGCCTGCGAGTTCATCGCGCTCACCAGAATCGGCGGCTCGGGCTGGACGATGCCCGACAGCGTGCCGCCCGCCGTCTGCGCGAATGCACTGGCGCTCGTAAAGCCCGCCACCACCGCGGCGGACGCGATGACCATGGACATCAGGCTCCCCCTGATGCGCGTCTTGCTGCCGACTGATTTCATGAGGCGTTTCATCGGTCGAATCCTTTTGTTCTGACGAATGTTGTGGACGAGTGAGGGCAACCGGTTGCGGCCGCTTGCGCGGGCCGTCAGCCGGGAAATGACTTCAGAGGTGAAAAACGATGGGCGGTGCGGTCAGTCCACGGCGGGCTCCACGCCACACCAGTCGTGCAGGAACAGTGCAAACGTGGTGGCCACGCGCACCATGCTGTCGATCGACACCGATTCGTCGATGCCGTGGATATTGCGCGCCTCGGGTCCGTAGCATGTGACCGGCGTATCGAGCGTCAGCCGGAAATGACGGGCGTCCGTGGTCGCGGTGGTCGCCTCGCGCGCGGGCGGCGTCCCGTGGACCTGTTCGTGCGCGCGCGCGAGCGCCTGCATGGGCGCGTTGTCGAGGTCGAACTCGCAACCCGGCGCGTGAAAGCCTTCGTAGCGAATATTCAGCGTGAGGTTGCTCGCGAGCCGCGCGAGGGTGTCGCGCACGCAGGCCGCCACCTGGGCCTTGGCGTCATCGACATCCATCTGCGGATAGAAGCCGATGCGCACACCGAGCGTGCAGGTGCACGGCACCGACGAGTTCCACTCGCCGCCCTGGATCTGTCCGAGATTGAAATTGATCGGATGCGCGTGATCGCGATACACGGCGGGCCGGTTCTCGGGCAGGTTCCACTGCGCCTCGAGCTTGCGCAGGTCCGCCATCACCGCAATGCCGGCCTCGATCGGATTGACGCCCGTCGTCATGTACGCGGCATGCGCGGGACGTCCCGTGAGCTCCACGAACATCCAGAACACGCCCATCTGCGCGCTCATCAGCCCTTCGCCCAGCGGCTCGGGGATCAGCACCGTGTCGAACGAGGCCAGCTTGCCCGCGCCCACGGCGCTGCGCAATGCGGCCACGGTCGCCAGCGCGCCGTTGCCGGTGTTCTCTTCCTCGAGCACGGCGTTGAAGCCGACCGCGCCCGCGGGCTGCACGCCAAGCGACTTCAGCGCCTTGAACGCGGCCAGCGCGCACACGATGCCGGCCTTCATGTCGCCGGCGCCGCGGCCGAACAGCCAGCCGTCCTCGATATACGGCGCGAACGGATCGCGGCGCCACATCGAGACGGGACCGGTGGGCACCACGTCGAGATGGCCGTTGAACAGCACCGAGCGGCCGCCGCGCGTGGCGGGACGATGCGTCGCCAGCAGGTTGTAGCGGCCGCCATCGGGACAGCACGACGGCGAATACAGCGGCAGGTCCTTCAGCGCCGCGGTGTTCAGCACGATGTGTTCCGACGGCAGGCCGAGGTCCTGCAGCGCGCGTTCCATGACGTCCACGGCCGGTTGCTCGTTGCCCGACGGACTCGGCGCCGCCACCAGATCGGACAGCGTTTCCACCATATACGGTACGAGTTCGCGAACGGCCTCCGCGATGGAAGCAGTTGTCAGGTTCGTAATGACCGCGCTTTGCGTCATGGGCACTCCCGGAAAAACAACATCGGCACGGATGGAAAATTAGCCGATGGTTGGTACCATCGGTAGGTCCATGTCTTCAATTTTGCGCGGGGCCACTTTGAAAGAGACACTGCTTTCGGAATTGCTGCTGCAACGGCTCGAACGTCCCGGCGGCGCGCCGGCCGAGAAATCGAGCGCGCATATGAATCGCCAGCTGTACGCGATCATTCGCGCGGAAATCCTTGCTGGCGCTGTGCCTGCGGGCAGCAAGCTCCCTGCGTCACGCGCGCTCGCGAAGGATATCGGGGTCTCGCGCAACACGGTGCTCTATGCGTACGAGCAGTTGCTCGCCGAGGGCTATGTCACGGCATCGAGCGGAAGTGGCACCTTCGTGTCGCATACCGTTCCCGACCATCGTGCATTGCACAACGGCAGTGCGCGTCATGGCACCATGAATGTGCCCGCATCGCAGGCCGGCACGCATCCACATACGAACCGCTCCGCGCTGTCGCGGCGCGGGCAGCATCTGGTCTCGCACGCGAGCGCATCGGATCGCCAGTGGGGCGCGTTCGTCGCGGGCGTGCCCGATGTCTCGCTGTTTCCGCACGGCGTATGGGCGCGGCTGCTGAACAAGCATTGGCGCAATCCCAGTCCGCAGCTGCTCACGTATGCGCACCACGGCGGGCACGCGCCGCTCAAGCAGCAGCTGGCCGAGCATCTGCGCGTGGTGCGGTCGGTGCGCTGCGAGCCCGATCAGATCGTGGTGACCACGGGCATCCATCAGGCCGTCGATCTGATCGCGCGCCTGCTGGCGGACCCTGGCGACCGCGCATGGATGGAGGACCCCGGCTACTGGGGCACACGCAGCCTGCTGCACAGCGCGGGCGTGGAACCCATTCCGGTGCCCGTCGATGAAGAAGGCATCGCGCCGGGTGCCGCGGCGCTGCAGGATCCGCCGCGCTTCATCTTCGTCACGCCGTCGCACCAGTATCCGCTCGGCATGATGATGAGCCTGTCGCGCCGGCGCATGCTGCTCGAATATGCGCGGCAGCGCGGCGCGTGGATCATCGAGGACGACTACGACAGCGAGTTCCGCTTCGAGGGGCGTCCCGTGGCCTCGCTGCAGGGGCTCGACGAGCACGACCGCGTGATCTACATGGGCACGTTCTCGAAGACGTTGTTCCCGGGCCTGCGCATGGGCTTCATGGTCCTGCCCAAGCCGCTCGCGCCGCATTTCGCGCTCGCGCTGTCCGAGCTCTATCGCGAAGGCCAGCTCGTGCAGCAGGCCGTGCTCGCGGACTTTATCGAGGAGGGCCATTACGCCACGCATATCCGGCGCATGCGTCAGCGCTACGCGCAACGGCAGGCGCTGCTGCGCGAGGCCATTGCCGCGCGCTTCGGCGCGGACTGGCCCACTTCCACGCACGAGGCGGGCCTGCATATGGTGATGCATCTGCCGCCGGGCGCGGACGACCTCGGCATCAGCATGGCGGCGCGCACGCAGGGCCTGTCGGCACGGCCGCTGTCGCGCTACTACACGGACGACACCCATGCGCAGCAGGGCCTGCTGCTTGGCTATGCATGCGTGCCCGAGGCCGAGATCGCGCCCGCGTTCCGCAAGCTCGCCGAGGTCATCGAGCCCGCGCTCGAGCATCTGGCGCGCACGCGCGAGCCGCGGCGCCCGCTGGCCGCGCGCATCAGCGAGGAGGCGTGGAGCGGCGCATGAAAAAAGCCGGCTTGCGCCGGCTTTTTTTATCGCTGAGGCAGATCAGACCACCACGGTCTGCGCCTGGCCTTCGGCGCGCTCGCGGATCTCGCCGATCTGGTACACGGCCTCGCCGGCCGCCTGCAGATGGCGAATCGCGCGATCGGCATCTTCCTTCGCCACGATCACGACCATGCCGATCCCGCAGTTGAACACGCGGTGCATCTCGGCGTCGGCCACATTGCCCTGCGCCTGGAGCCACTGGAACAGCGGCGGCAGCGTCCACGCGTCCTTCTGGATCACGGCGGTCAGGTTGTCGGCCAGCACGCGCGGCACGTTCTCGGTCAGGCCGCCGCCGGTGATGTGGGCCATGCCCTTGACGGGCAGCGTGTCGATCAGCGACAGCAGCGGCTTCACGTAGATGCGCGTCGGCGCCATGATCGCGTCCTGCAGGCGCTGGCCGTGGAAGTCGGCATTCAGGTCCGGACGCGCCACGTCGATGATCTTGCGCACGAGCGAGTAGCCATTGGAGTGCGCGCCCGACGAAGCGAGGCCCAGCACGACGTCGCCCGGGGTGATCGTGGTGCCGTCGATGATCTTGCGCTTTTCCACCGCGCCGACCGCGAAGCCGGCCAGGTCGTACTCGCCGTCCGGGTACATGCTCGGCATTTCGGCGGTCTCGCCACCGATCAGCGCGCAGCCCGACAGTTCGCAGCCGTGGGCGATGCCCTGGATGACGGTCGCGGCCGTGTCCACGTCCAGCTTGCCGCAGGCGAAGTAGTCGAGGAAGAACAGCGGCTCGGCGCCCTGCACGAGGATGTCGTTGACGCTCATCGCCACGAGATCCTGACCCACGGTGTCGTGGCGGTTCAGCTGGAACGCCAGCTTGAGCTTGGTACCCACGCCGTCGGTGCCGGAGACCAGCACCGGCTCCTGGAATTTCTTCGACAGCTCGAACAGCGCGCCGAAGCCGCCGATGCCAGCCATCACGCCTTCGCGCATCGTGCGCTTGGCAAACGGCTTGATCCGGTCGACCAGCGCGTCGCCGGCATCGATGTCAACACCGGCGTCGCGGTAGGAAAGGCCTGCCTGGCCGGTGGGCGAAGATGCGCTCATGAGAGTCCTGCTTGACTTGGAAGAGGTGGTCCGGACGGCCCCGCCCGGTCCCGTGTGACGCGGGAAGCAGGCAAGAGTCCAGTAGAATCGCGATTTTAACGGATACCGGCACCCGGCTTCCAGTACTGCCCGATTGCCCACCCGCCAGCTTCGCCCATTGCCTCACCGATGAACGCCCCCCTGCTCTCGCAAGACGTCAAGCGGATCCTTGTCTGGATCGCCGCGGCGGCCGCGCTTTTCGCCGCCATTCTGGCGCTGGCGCCCGTCCTGACGCCGTTTCTGTTCGCGTTCATCTTCGCGTACATCCTCAATCCGGGCGTGGACTGGCTGCAACGCCGCCGCGTGCCGCGCTTTATCGGCGTGACGCTGATGATCGGCCTGCTCGCCGTGATTCTCGTGCTGCTGGTCCTGCTGCTGATTGCCGTGCTCCAGCGCGAAATCCCGCAACTGCGCGATCAGCTGCCCGCGCTGCTGCACAAGCTGAACAACGTGGTGGCGCCGCGCCTCGCCGAACTGGGCGTGCGGGTCCGCTTCGACTTCCCGGGCCTGCGCAGCATGCTGTCGGACCGTTTCTCGGCCAGTCCCGAGGACCTGCTCACGATCATGCTGACGTACCTGCGCGTCTCCGGCTCCGCGCTGCTCGAGATCGGCGGCATGCTGTTCATCATCCCGATCGTCATGTTCTACCTGATGATGGACTGGCATATGGTCATGCGGCGCATCGAGCGCCTGGTGCCGCGCCGCTGGGTGCCGAAGGTCCGCGAACTGTCCAGCGAGACCGATGCCCTGCTGTCCCAGTACCTGCGCGGCCAGATCCTCGTCATGGTGATCCTCGCCGCGATCTATGCGGTCGGCCTGTCGGTCGCCGGCTTCGACGTGGGCGTGCCCGTCGGCATCTTCACCGGGCTGGCCGTATTCATCCCGTATATCGGCTTCGGGCTCGGTCTGGTGCTCGCGATCCTGGCCGCGCTGCTGCAATTCGGCAACTGGTACGGCATCGGGGCCGTCGCGGTGGTATACGGAATCGGTCAATTCGTGGAAAGCTTCTACCTGACGCCGCGTCTCGTGGGCGAGCGCATCGGCCTGCACCCGCTCGTGGTCATCTTTGCGCTGCTGGCATTCGGACAGCTGTTCGGTTTCTTCGGCGTGCTGCTGGCGCTGCCCACCTGCGCGGTATTGCTGGTCGGCGCGCGGCAGGTCCGGCGCGTCTATATCACGAGCGATCTGTATCGAAACTGAGCTTTCCAACCGTCATGTCTTCGCGTCCCAAGCAGCTATCGCTCGAACTCGGCAATCCGCCGCCGTCCACGTTCGAAAACTTCGTCGTGGCGTCGAACCGCGAGCCCGTGCAGCGCCTGCGCGAACTGCCGGAGGCCGTGGCGGCCGAGCATGCCGACGACCGCCTGATCTACCTGTGGGGCGAGGTCGGCTCGGGCCGGACGCATCTGCTGCACGCGCTGTGCGACGCCGGTTTCCATACGGGCCTGAACTGCCGTTACCTGAGCCCGCACCACGCGCTCGCCGATTTTATTTTCGACCCGTCCTGCCAGCTCTACACGGTGGACGACGTGGAATTGCTCGACGAGGCGCGGCAGATCGCCGTGTTCTCGCTGTATAACGAAGTGCGTGCACACGTTCGTACTGCGCTCGTCGTGGCGGGCGGTGCGGCGCCCCGCGTGATGCCCGTACGTGAAGATCTCCGCACACGACTCGGCTGGGGGCTCGTCTACCAGGTCGCGTCCCTGTCCGATGAGGACAAGATGGCCGCGCTGATCCAGGCCGCGCGCGAGCGCGGCCTGCAGCTGTCCCCCGAAATCCCGCACTGGCTCGTCACGCGCCACTATCGCGACATGCCGAGCCTGATGGCCCTGCTCGACGCGCTGGACACCTATTCCCTCGAGCGCAAGCGCGCGGTCACGCTGCCGCTGCTGCGCGAGATGTTCGCCGAACTACGGGAGTGACGCCGCCTCGGTTTCATCCTGCAACGCTCGTGCATCGCCCCCGCACCGGTCCGCCCGCCTGCCCCAATGAAGTCCGTAGCCGACCGGCTCATGCACCTTAAGGTAAAATCGCCGCCCATGAATCTGGCACTGTTTGACCTCGACCACACCCTGATCCCGACCGATAGCGACCACGAATGGGGCCGCTTCCTTGTCCGCATGGGCGTCGTCGATGAGGAATCCTATCGCCGCAGGAACGACGAGTTCTATGCGCAATACAAGGCGGGCACGCTCGACATCCAGGCGTTCCTGCGCTTTGCGCTGGCGCCGCTGGCCGCGAACCCGCGCGACCGCCTCGAGGAATGGCGCGGCCGCTTCATGCGCGAGGTCATCGACCCCGTCATCACGCCGCAGGCCCGCGCGCTCGTGTACAAGCACCTCGAAGCCGGCGACCTGTGCGCGGTGGTCACCGCCACCAACAGTTTCGTCACCGCGCCGATCACGGCCGCCTTCGGCATCAAGCACCTGATCGCGACCGAACCCGCAACCGCCGACGGCAAGCCCGACAGCGCCTTTACCGGCGAGGTGGCCGGCGTGCCGAGTTTCCGCGAGGGCAAGATCACGCGCGTCGAATCGTGGCTGAAGGGCCTGGGCGCGCGCTGGGAAGACTTCGGCACCACGACGTTCTACAGCGACTCCGCCAACGACCTGCCGTTGCTCGAGAAGGTCAGCGATCCGATCGCCGCCAACCCGGACGACCGCCTGCGCCACCACGCCGCCGCGGCCGGCTGGCGCATCATGGACCTGTTCTGACGTGATCAAGAAGCTCATCAACAGGCTCCTGGGCAAGCCAGGGCCCAAACAGCGTCTTCTCGGCCGCGCGCACACGCCGCGCATCGTCGGCGTGGAAGAACATCGCATCGATCCCTCGCTGATCTCGCGCAACGCGGTCAAGGTCACCTCCACGCTGCAGCAGGCCGGCTACCAGGCCTTTATCGTCGGCGGCGCCGTGCGCGACCTGCTGCTCGGCATCAAGCCGAAGGACTTCGACGTGGCGACCAACGCCACGCCGGACCAGGTGCAGGCGCTGTTCCGCCGCTCGCGCATCATCGGCCGGCGCTTCCAGATCGTCCACGTGACGTTCTACGGCGGCCGCGAGCAGGAGATCATCGAGGTCTCGACGTTCCGCGCCCTCGTGGACGCCGTGGCCAGCGAGACGCTGCCCGAGGGGCGCCGCCTCAAGCGCAGCGAGCTCGACAGCAAGACCCATGCGATCGATGCGTCGGGCCGCGTGCTGCGCGACAACGTGTGGGGCTCGCAGGCCGAAGACGCGGAACGCCGCGACTTCACGATCAACGCGATGTACTACGATCCGGCCGCGCAGACCGTGCATGACTACCATCACGGCATGGAAGACATCCGCGCGCGAACGCTGCGCATGATCGGCGACCCGGTCACGCGCTATCGCGAAGATCCCGTGCGGATGCTGCGCGTCGTGCGTTTCGCGGCCAAGACCGGCTTCACGATCGACGAACACACGCGCGAGCCGATCGCGGGCCTGGCCTCGCTGATCCACAATGTGCCGAGCGCGCGCCTGTTCGACGAGATGCTCAAGCTGCTGATGTCGGGCCACGCATGGGCTTCGCTGCAGGAGCTGCGCAAGGCGGGCCTGCACAAGGGCCTGCTGCCGCTGCTCGACGTTGCCATCGAGCAGCCGATGGGCCAGCGCTTCGTGCAGCTGGCGCTCGACAACACCGATCGCCGCGTGCAGGCCGGCAAGCCGGTATCGCCGGGCTTCCTGTTCGCGTCGTTGCTGTGGCACCACGTGCTGCAGCGCTGGGAGCGCCTGCGCGAGGAAGGTGAGCACCCCATCGCCGCGCTCAATACCGCGATGGACATGGTGCTGGAGAAGCAGACCGGCCAACTCGCGATCCAGCGCCGCTTCGTGACGGATATGCGTGACATCTGGGGCATGCAGCCGCGTTTCGAGAAACGCGTGGGCCGCATGCCGTTCCGGCTGCTCGAGTCGCCGCGTTTCCGCGCCGGCTTCGACTTCCTGCAACTGCGCTGCGAATCGGGCGAGCAGCCCGCGGAGATCGCGCAGTGGTGGGCCGACTTCCAGAATGCGCCGCCCGACCAGCGCGAGGATCTGATCGCCTCCGCGCGGCCGTCGCGCAACGCGCAGGCCGAGGCCGACGGCCCGGGCAGCGGCCCGGCAGGCGCCGTGAAGAAAAAGCGCCGTCGGCGCGGCCCGCGGAAATCGGATAAAGTCTCCACGCGGGGCGACACGGACGCGGCGGATGGGGGTCAGGCCGCAGAATCAGGGTCCGGCCGCGCCCAGCCGGAGGACACATAAATGACACTTGCCTATATCGGCATCGGCGCCAACATTGGCGATGCCCGCCAGGCACTGAAGGACGCGATCGTGTGCCTGGCCCAGCAGGTCGGCATCACGGTCGTGGCCAAATCCTCGTTCTATCGCACCGCGCCGGTCGACGCCGGCGGTGACGACTATTTCAACGCCGTGGTGAAGGTGGAAACACCGTTCACGGCGCCGCAGCTGCTTCGCATCTGCCATCACATCGAGGATCAGTTCGGACGCGAGCGGCCGTTTCGCAACGCGCCGCGCACGCTCGATCTCGACCTGCTGCTGTTCGGTGCCGACATCATCGACACCGAACCGCTGACGGTGCCGCATCCGCGCATCACCGAGCGCGCGTTCGTGCTGGTGCCGCTGGTGGAACTCGATCCCGAGCTCGTCATTCCGGGCCGCGGCCGCGCCGCCGATCATTTGCCGCGCGTACAGGACCAGCGCATCGAGAAGTTTTCCTCATGCAAGTGTCCGCGGCTCGCGCAACAGGGCGCCGCCGCTTCCTGAGCCGGTCCGCGCCGCGGACCTCGCCGTATTGCTGAATTCTTTCCAATCACGCGCGCCGACTCATGCTCGAACATCTCCGCCGCATCGTCATCGAAGGTCCCGTGGGTTCCGGCAAGAGCGCGCTGGCGCAGCGCCTCGCGCGCACCCTGCAGGCCGGCGAACTGCCGGACGGCGCGCGGCGCAGCCCGTTCCTGGAGCGGTTCTATCGCGAGCCGCAGCGTTATGCGCTGCCGATGCAGCTCTCCTGCCTCAACGCGCGCATCCAGCAGCTTGAACACTGGCACGCCGCGCTACTGGCCACGCAGCGCATGGTCACCAATTTCCTCTACGAGCGCGATCGCCTCTACGCGGCGCTGACGCTCGAGGCCGACGAACTCGCGCTCTACGATGCGCTGGCCGCGCGCATGCCGCCGCGTCCGCAACGCGCGGACCTCGTGATCATGCTGCAGGCCACGCCCTCGCTGCTGCGCGAGCGTATCGCGCGCCGCGGGCTGCCGGGCGAGTCCCATGTCGATGAAGCGTATCTGCAGCGCCTCGTCGATGCGTACGGCGAACTGTTCCATCGTTACGACGACGCGCCGGTCATGATCGTCGATACCGCGCATTTCAATCCGGTGGACAATGACGACGATTTCCGTACACTGATGTCGCGCATAGAAACGATGCGGGGCCGCAGAGCCTTCCTGAATTTCGCCGCGCGATAACGATACGGATTCCCATGAGCTACCTCCTCGACCCCTCCCGCAAGACCGTCACCCTTCCGAAGCTGCAGGCGATGCGCGATGCCGGCGAAAAGATCGTCATGCTGACCGCGTACGACTCGAGCTTCTCCGCGCTGCTCGATTTCTGCGGCGTGGAGGTGATTCTCGTCGGCGATTCGCTCGGCAACGTGATGCAGGGGCAGCAGACCACGCTGCCCGTCACGCTCGCGCACATGGTGTATCACACCGAATGCGTCGCGCGTGGCAACCAGACCGCGCTGCTGATGTCGGACCTGCCGTTCGGTACCTACGCCACGCCAGAGATGGCCTATGCGAGCGCCGTCGCGCTGATGCGCGCGGGCGCGCATATGGTCAAGATCGAGGGCGGCGAATGGCTGGCGCCGACCGTGCGCTTTCTCGTCGAGCGCAGCATTCCGGTGTGCGCGCATATCGGACTGACGCCGCAGTCGGTGCATGCGCTCGGCGGCTTCAAGGTGCAGGGCAAGACCGATGAGGGCGCGGCGCAGCTCAAGCGCGATGCGGTGTCGCTGCAGGAAGCCGGCGCGCAGATCGTGCTGATGGAAGCGGTGCCGGCCGCGCTGGCGGCCACGGTGACGTCGCTGCTGAAGGTGCCGACGATCGGCATTGGCGCCGGTGTCGATTGCACGGGGCAGGTGCTCGTGCTGCAGGACATGATCAATGTCTACCCGGGCCGCAAGGCGAAGTTCGTGCGCAACTTCATGGAAGGGCAGACGTCGATCGAAGGCGCGGTGCGCGCCTATGTGGCCGCGGTGAAGGATGGCAGCTTCCCCGCGCCGGAACACACGTTCTCGGCCTAGTACCGGCCCAGTACCCGGCCTAGTACCCGGCCTGGGACGCGTCCACGACGACCGCCGTCATCGCGCCGCGCAGCGCGTTGCATACCACCACCCGCTGCGCGCGCGCGAACATCGCGCGCGTGATCGTGGCCTCGCGAGCGGGGCCGTCGAGCGTCGCGTCGTCCTGCCAAACACCTTGGCTGACACCTTGTTCCAGTAGCTGTGCACGCATCACGCCCGGCAGGATGTCCGCCGACAGCGGCGGTGTCAGCCACTCGCCGTCGATCTTCGCGAACACCGAACTGCGCCCGCCTTCGAGCAACTCGCCCCGCGTGTTGAAGAACAGCCGGTCGAATGCGCCGCGCCGCTCCGCCTCCTGCCACCCCGCGTCGTAGACCGCGCGCGCGCTCGTCTTGTAGCGCCGCAGCGGATCCGCGTCGGGCAATGGCTCCGCCGCGATATCGACCGCTACCGGCTGCGCCAGCGGCACAAGCGCACCGCTCGCAAAGGCGAGCGTGCCCGACTTGTCCACGCTGACACGCAGACGCCAGTCGCCGTCGCCCAGCCGCACGGCCTCGGCCTGCACGGCGCGCGCCGCGGCTTCCGCATCGAATGCAAACCCGAACGCCGCCGCCGACGCGGCGAGTCGCGCCAGATGCCGCGACTGCGCGATGCACACGCCGTCGCGCGCGTGCATCGTCTCGAACAGCGTGAAACCCGGATCGTGCGCGGTAAGAAAACGCGCCTTCCAGCCGCATTCCGTATATTCGTCGGCCGCCACGCTGTCGTGCACGATGCCGCCGCCCACGCCCATCTCGCCGGCCCGCAAGCCGTCGGCCCCCATCGCATCGAGCACGAGCGTGCGAATCGCCACCGACATCGCGAACGCGCCATCGGGATCGAGCCAGCCGATCGCACCGGTATAAATGCCGCGCGGCGACGACTCGAGCGCCGCGATGATCTCCATCGTCCGGCGCTTGGGCGCGCCAGTGATCGACCCGCATGGAA
>NZ_JASATF010000018.1:0-147658 GCF_038440175.1 Cupriavidus sp. OTU4054 | reverse complement strand
CCCCCCCGGGTTTTTCGGGGTGGGCGCCCCCCGCGGGGGGCCCCCCCCCCCACTACGCGATCGATCGGGATCGATCAGTAGCGATAGTGGTCGGCCTTGTACGGGCCTTCCTTCTTCACGCCGATGTACGCGGCCTGCTGCTCGGTCAGCTCGGTCAGCTGCGCGTTGAGCTTCTTCAGCTGCAGGCGGGCGACCTTCTCGTCGAGGTGCTTCGGCAGCGTGTAGACGCCCACCGGGTACTTGCCGCTGTCGCGCTCCTGCCAGAGTTCGATCTGCGCGATCGTCTGGTTGGCGAACGAGCTGCTCATCACGTACGACGGGTGGCCCGTGGCGCAGCCGAGGTTCACGAGGCGACCCTTGGCCAGGATGATGATCTTCTTGCCGTCCGGGAAGATCACGTGATCCACCTGCGGCTTGATCTCGTCCCACTGGTACTTCTCGACCGACGCGATATCGATTTCGTTGTCGAAGTGGCCGATGTTGCAGACGATGGCCTGGTCCTTCATCTTGACCATGTGCTCATGCGTGATCACGTGGTAGTTGCCCGTGCAGGTCACGAAGATGTCGCCGTGCTCGGCGGCGTAGTCCATCGTCACCACACGGTAGCCTTCCATCGCGGCCTGCAGTGCGCAGATCGGGTCGATTTCCGTGACCCACACCTGTGCCGACAGCGCGCGCAGCGCCTGGGCGCTGCCCTTGCCCACGTCGCCGTAGCCGGCCACGATCGCGACCTTGCCGGCGATCATCACGTCGGTGGCGCGCTTGATGCCGTCCACGAGCGACTCGCGGCAGCCGTACAGGTTGTCGAACTTGCTCTTGGTCACCGAGTCGTTGACGTTGATGGCCGGGAACTTGAGTTCGCCGCGCTGCGCCATCTGGTACAGGCGGTGCACGCCCGTCGTCGTTTCTTCGGTCACGCCGCGGATCGCTTCCAGGTTCCGGCTATACCAGCCCGGATCCTTGGCCAGCTTTTCCTTGATCGCGGCGAACAGGAACGTCTCTTCTTCGCTGGTCGGCTTGGCGATCAGCGAGGCATCCTTCTCCGCGCGCGCGCCGAGGTGCAGCAGCAGCGTGGCGTCGCCGCCGTCGTCGAGGATCATGTTCGGGGTGCCGCCGTCCGCCCAGTCGAAGATGCGGTGCGTGAAGTCCCAGTATTCCTTGAGCGACTCGCCCTTGAACGCGAACACCGGCGTGCCCGATGCGGCGATCGCGGCGGCGGCGTGGTCCTGGGTCGAGAAGATGTTGCACGAGGCCCAGCGCACGTCGGCGCCCAGCGCGGCCAGCGTCTCGATCAGCACGGCGGTCTGGATGGTCATGTGCAGCGAGCCGGCGATGCGTGCGCCCTTGAGCGGCTGCGCGGCGGCGAATTCGTCGCGAATGGCCATCAGGCCCGGCATTTCGGTTTCGGCAATCGCGATTTCCTTGCGGCCCCAGCCTGCAAGTTTGATATCGGCGACGATGTAATCCTGCTTGAGATCGGTCACGGCGTTCATGTTCACTCCGGGTGAAGAGTGGCGACGGTGACGAGTGGGAAAATAGCCCCGGGCAGCCAGAACTGCGGACTGCGGACTGAAATGTCGACTCGCCTCCGTGAGTGCCACGGATCAGCGAGCGCCGTTGAAGACATCCGAGCCTGGCGAATGACGCGGGGGTCATCCGTTGCAACGCTCCTCGGAGTGGCGGTATTGTAGCGTGCCCGGCGGCGCCGTGTCGCCAAACCCCTTTTTTTTTCTCCATGTCCCAGCCACCCCGCACCCTGACCATCGCCGGCTCCGATTCCGGTGGCGGCGCCGGCATCCAGGCGGACCTCAAGACCTTTGCGGCGCTCGGCTGCTTCGGCATGAGCGCGATTACCGCGATCACCGCGCAGAACACGCTCGGCGTCACGGGCGTGCACGCGATTCCGGCCGACATGGTCGCCGCGCAGATCGATGCCGTGGCCGGCGATATCGGCGTGGACGCGGCCAAGACCGGCATGCTGGGCACGGCCGCGATCGTCGAGGCCGTGGCCGATGCCGTCGATCGCCACGCGATCCGCCGGCTCGTGGTCGACCCCGTCATGATCTCCACGTCCGGGGCCGCGCTCTCCGACGACGCCACGAGCCAGGCGATGGTGCGGCTGCTGTTTCCGCGCGCGATGCTCGTCACGCCGAATCTGCCCGAGGCCTCGTACCTGCTGGGCCGCCGTGTCGCGCGGCGCGCGGACATGGAGGGCGCCGCGGAAGCACTGCTGGCACTCGGCTGCCGCGCGGTGCTGCTCAAGGGCGGACACCTCGAGGATGGCGAGGGCAGCCAGCTGGACGACCTGCTGATGACCGCCGACGGCAAGGTCCGCGTGTTCTCGCATCCGCGCATCGACACGCCCAATCTGCACGGCACGGGCTGCACGCTCGCGGCGGCAACCGCCTCGCAACTCGCGCGGGGCGACAGCCTCGAGGACGCGGTGGCCACCGCGCTCGACTATGTCGCCGCCGCGATCGCGGCCGGCGCCTCGCTCCGCCTCGGTACCGGCAACGGCCCGCTCAACCATTCGTTCGCGCCGCGCGCGCTGGGCTGACATCATGACCCTGCTGGACAACATCGACCTGCGGCACGACGACGCCGCCGCCCTGTACGTGAAGGAAGAAACGGTGCGGGTGGAATTTGCCGCCGAACCCGGCGAGCTCGTCAGCCGCGAGGGACCGAACCGCTATCGCGTGGGCGACGCGATCGTCACGGGCAGCACGGGCGACCGCTGGTGCGTTTCGCGCGACCGCTTCGATGCGCGTTACGACGCGGTGCCGGACCAGCCCGGCGCCTATCGCAACAAGCCTGTCCCGGTGCTGGCGAAGGAGATGCCGGTGCCGTTCTCGATAGCACGGTCCGCCGGCGGCGACGTGCTGCACGGGAAAGCCGGCGACTGGCTGATGCAGTACGCGCCCGGCGATTACGGCATTACCGAGCGCGCGCGCTTTCTTGCGGTCTATCGCCGCGCCTAGTTCCCGCCCGCGGACATGGGCACGAGCTTGAACGCCGCGCGCGCCACGCACACCACGTTACCGCTGGCGTCCTTCGCCTCGCCGTCGCAGAACGCGATCTTGGCGCCACGGCGGATCAGGCGGGCCTCGAAGGTCAGCTCGCCGCGCGCGCCGGCCAGAAAGTGCGTCGACATGTCGATGGTGATCACGCCGACTTCGAGCGGCGCATGCGAACGCGCGGCCCCGCTCAGCGTGAAATCGAGCACGGCCATCAGCGTGCCGCCATGCACGTCGCCCCGGCTGTTCACGATCTTGTCGCTGGCCGGCAGCCGCGTGCGGCACAGGCCCTCTTCCATATGCATCGGCTGCAGCCCGAGCAGGCGCATCAGCGGTACGTCGATACCGAAATAAGGGCGGTCGGGGGTCCCGGGCGCGGCCGGCATGATCTGCGTGTCCAAAACGTGCATCCTCTCAGAGTTCCGCGCTGCGGAACTCTGGTCCGCCTTGCGCGAGTCAGAGGATATCGCAATCGGCGCCGCGCTCCAGTACCCGGGCGCGGCGCCGCCGCAATCAGCGTTCGAACATCGCCTTGAGCCGCGTTACGGCGGCCGGCACGTCCGTGGCCTCGGTGATCGCGCGCACCACGGCCGCGCTGCCCACACCCACGTCCAGCACTTCGTGCAGGTTGCTTTCGTTGACGCCGCCGATGCCGACCAGCGCCGGCATGACGGGTTGCATCAGCTTGACGTAGGCCTGGAAGCGCCCCATGCCCTGCGGGGCGGTCGGCATGACCTTGGTGGTGGTCGGGAAGATCGCGCCGAGCGCGAGGTAGCTCGGCGAGATCGCGGCCACGCGCAGCATTTCGGCGTAGCCGTGCGTGGAAACGCCGAGCCGCAGGCCCGACGCGCGAATGGCATCGAGGTCCGCCACGTCGAGGTCCTCCTGTCCGAGGTGGATGCCGTAGATGCCGCTGTCGCCGCCCAGCTGCCTGTGCAGGTCGATGGTCACGCGCCAGTGGTCGTTGATGAACAGCCGCGAGGACGATCCCCTGGCCGCGCGCGCGGCGCGCTCCACCTCGGCGCGCACGGCCGCCTCATCGGGCGACTTGAAGCGCAGCTGCACGGTCGGCACGCCAAGCGGCACGAGCCGCTCGATCCAGTCGGCCGTCGGCACCACCGCATAGAGGCCGAGATCGGCCGGGCACGGCGCGAACGGCGGCGGCAACTGCTCTGGCGCGGCCAGCGCGGCGTGACGCACGCGCGGAAACCGCGCGAAGTCCGCCGGCCACGTTTCGGCGCTCCCCTGCCATGCGCGTGCCAGGCACAGCGCATCGTGCGCGGGGAAGTGCAGGGCGCGCGCCGCCAGCAGCACGGCGACGAACGCCGGCGCATGCGGGGCGTCGCTGTCCGCCTGCGAATCGAGCACCCACGTGCCCATCGGCGAGCGCACGGTGTCGATCCAGCGGCCGCCTTCGCGTTCGGTGGCGATCAGCGTCGCGCCGGCGGCGGCCACGCGCGCGATCACGTCGTCGGCTGGCTCGTCTTCGGCAAGCACGATATCGTGCGGCGCGAGCGCAGGCAGGGATGACGAGCGGGCCAGCGGCCATGCGCGCCACGGTGCCTCGTCACGTCCGAATGTCGCGCCGAAGCGCGCGAGCAACGCCCGGTGAAGGTCGTCGTCGATGACGGCGGCGACGCCAGCGGAAAGGGCTCCCTGTCGCGTCATGCGCGGTCCTCCGCGCCAGCCGCATGCCAGAACGGCATGCCGACCACGGGCGTGCTCGCCTGCGCGACGTCGCGCTCGGGAATCGGGCCGGCGAGGTAGGCGGTGCGGCCCGCTTCCACGGCCTGCGCGAACGCGCGCGCCATGTTCACGGGATAGGCGGCCTGCGCGACCGCGGTGTTCAGCAGTACGCCGTCGTAGCCCCACTCGAGCACCTGCGCCGCGTGCGACGGCAGGCCCAGGCCCGCATCGACGATCAGCGGCGTGTCGGGCAGGCGTTCGCGCAGCGTGCGCATCGCGAGCGGATTGATCGCGCCGCGGCCGGTACCGATCGGCGCGCCCCACGGCATCAGCGCCTGGCAGCCCACATCGACGAGGCGGCGGCACAGCACGAGGTCCTCGGTGCAGTACGGCAGCACCTTGAAGCCCTCGCGAATCAGCGTCTCGGCCACCGACGGCAGGTTCAGCGTGTCGGGCTGCAGCGTGTAGTCGTCGCCGATCAGCTCGAGCTTGATCCAGTCGGTCTCGAAGACCTCGCGCGCCATCATCGCGGTGTTGATGACTTCCTGCGCGGTAAAGCAGCCCGCGGTATTGGGCAGCACGGGCACGCCGAGCGTGCGCAGCATCTGCCAGAACGACTGGCCGCCGAGGGTCTGGCCCTCGCCGCTGCCCACGGCGCTCTGGCGGCGCAGCGCCACGGTGATCATCGCGGGACGCGAGGCCTCGATCGCGGCCTCCAGCGTCGCCGGCGACGGGTAGCGCGCGGTGCCGAGCAGCAGCCGCGACGCGAACGACTCCCCATAGAGCACGAACGGATCGCGCGCGCTATCGGAAGAATATTGGGCGGGTTCGAACGCCATGGTTCAGCCTCCGGTCACGGGTTGCACGAGGTCGATCTGGTCGCCCGCGGAGAGCGGCGTCGCCGCATGCGCGGCGCGCGGCACGAACTGGCCGTTGACCGCCGCCGCGAACGGCGGCGCAATGGCGGCCGCCGCCACCGCGTCCGCGAGGGTCGCGGCATCGGCGAGTTCGAGCGATCGGCCGTTGAGCAAAATTTCCATCATGCGTGATATCAGTGAATCGTGTCGCCGCCGTCGATGACCGATGCCGCGGGCGTGACTGCCGCGACGGCTGCCTCGTCCACCGCCTCGATCATGCCGGGCCAGCGCAGGGCGGCAGGCACCGCGTGCGCGGCCAGGTCGCCGTTCAGCATCGCGCGCACCACCTCGCACGCGGCTTCCGTCACCGCCGGCGAGATCATCCAGCCGTGCCGGTACAGGCCATTGACGCGCACCACGCGCGCCTGCTGCTCGACGCGGATCGACGGCAGATGGTCCGGGCGCGTCGGCCGGCGCTGCACGTTCAGCTCCAGCACACGCGCCTCCCCGAATGCGGGATGCAGCGAATGCGCGGCCGACAGTAGCTCCAGCGCGGAGCGCACGCTCATCGGCGACTCGTCCTCGCTCTCGATCTCCGTCGCGCCGATCACGTACAGGTCGTTCGGCTTCGGCGCGATGTAGATCGGATAGCGCGGATGCAGCAGCCGCACGGGCCGGTGCAGCGACACGTCAGGCGCATGCACGCGCACGACTTCGCCGCGCAGTCCGCGCAGGCCGGGCATGGTCCCGCCCGCGCGCTTGCCCGGCGCGTTCGGTGCCGCCACCTCGGGCCATGCGGCACGCGCGCCCAGTCCGCGGCAGTCGAGCACGACGTTCGCATGGACGCCGAACGACGGCAGCGCGTGTTCGTCGATGTCGCCCGCTTCCCAGACGCAATACAGCCCTTCGGATACGGCGCAGGCAAGCAGCGCGCGCATCGCGCCGCGATTGTCGATCTGCCCCTCGCCCTGCAGCAGCAGGCCTTGCGTGAAGCGGCCCGCGAGATCCGGTTCCACCTCGGCCACGCCGCGCCCGTCGAGCGCGCGCAGCTGCCGCGCCACCATCTCCGGCGGCGCTACCGCGCGCATACGGCTCGTGAACATCGCGAGCTCGCCGCGGTCGCGCGCATGCCACACCACGAGCGTGCCGTCCTGCTGGAAGAACACGGGTTCGGGAAGCTCCTCCACCCAGCGCCGCCACAACGTCAGGCTGGCCACGCCGAGATCGACGATGCGCCGCTCCGCGATGGCCGACTCGGCCAGCGGGGCAAGCATCGCGGCCGCGACGTGCGCGGCCGAGCCGGTTCCGTCGGGGCCGCCACGCTCGACGAGGGCCACGCGCGCGCCGGCGCGCACCAGCAGCCAGGCGGAGAGCCGCCCGGCCAGGCCACCGCCGAGAATGGCGACGTCAAAGTACTGCGGAGCGGTCATCGCGTCACGAGTAGATCTTGCCGCCCTGACGGACGAACTCGATCGACTTCTCCTCCATGCCCTTCTGCGCGGCCGGCAGGGACGCGGCGTAGTCGCGCACTTCCTGCGTGATCTTCATCGAACAGAACTTGGGACCGCACATCGAGCAGAAGTGCGCGATCTTCGCACCTTCGGCCGGCAGCGTGGCGTCGTGGAACGACCGCGCGCGCTCGGGGTCCAGGCCCAGGTTGAACTGGTCTTCCCAGCGGAACTCGAAGCGCGCCTTCGACAGCGCGTTGTCGCGCAGCTGCGCGCCGGGCCAGCCCTTCGCGAGGTCGGCCGCGTGCGCCGCGATCTTGTACGTGATGATGCCTTCGCGCACGTCTTCCTTGTCCGGCAGGCCCAGGTGCTCCTTCGGCGTGACGTAGCACAGCATCGCGGTGCCCATCCAGCCGATGTTGGCGGCACCGATACCGCTCGTGATGTGGTCGTAGCCCGGAGCGATATCGGTGACCAGCGGTCCGAGCGTGTAGAACGGGGCCTCGTAGCAGTGCTTGAGTTCCTCGTCCATGTTGGCCTGGATGCGCTGCAGCGGCACGTGGCCCGGGCCTTCGATCATCACCTGGACGTCATGCTCCCACGCCTTGGCGGTCAGTTCGCCGAGCGTGCGCAGTTCGCCGAACTGGGCGTCGTCGTTCGAGTCCGCGATGCAACCCGGACGCAGGCCGTCGCCGAGGCTGAACGACACATCGTACGCCTTCATGATTTCGCAGATCTCGTCGAAGTGCGTGTACAGGAAGTTTTCCTTGTGGTGGGCGAGGCACCACTTGGCCATGATCGAGCCACCGCGCGAGACGATGCCCGTCACGCGGTCGGCGGTCAGCGGCACATAGCGCAGCAGCACGCCCGCGTGGATCGTGAAGTAGTCCACGCCCTGCTCGGCCTGCTCGATCAACGTGTCGCGGAACATTTCCCACGTCAGGTCCTCGGCGACGCCGCCGGTCTTGTCCAGCGCCTGGTAGATCGGCACCGTGCCGATGGGTACCGGCGAATTGCGCAGGATCCATTCGCGCGTCTCATGGATGTGCTTGCCCGTGGACAGGTCCATGATCGTGTCGGCGCCCCAGCGGATCGACCACACCATCTTCTCGACTTCTTCGGCCAGCGACGACGTCACCGCCGAATTGCCGAGGTTGCCGTTGATCTTCACGCGGAAATTGCGGCCGATCGCCATCGGCTCCAGTTCCGTGTGGTTGATGTTCGCGGGAATGATCGCGCGGCCCGCGGCAATTTCCTTGCGCACGAATTCCGGCGTGATGTCTTCCGGACGCAGCGGCAGCGCGGCGCCGAGCGCATTGCCCGGATGCTGGCGCAGCAGCGCGCGGTACTCGGCCTTGTCGTACAGGGCCTGCAGGTTCAGCGACTCGCGCAGCGCCACGTATTCCATTTCCGGCGTGACGATGCCGCGACGCGCGTAGTGCATCTGCGACACATTGGCGCCGGGCTTGGCGCGGCGCGGATTGGTCAGCTGCGCGAAACGCAGGTGAGCCGTGGCGGGGTCGTTGGCACGGGCCAGGCCGTACTCGGACGACAGGCCCGGCAGCACCACCGTGTCGTTGCGCTCCTCGATCCATTTGGCCCGCACGGGGGGCAGGCCGGCCTTGAGGTCGATATGCACGTCCGGATCGCTGTACGGGCCCGAGGTGTCGTACACGGGAATCGGCGGGTTGGGCATATCGCCCTTCTCGGTCTTCGTGGACGTCTGCAGGATCGTGCGCAGCGGGACGCGGACATCGGGGCGGCTGCCCGTGATGTACGTCTTGCTGGAAGCCGGATAGGCGAATTTCTGGTCGAGATCGCTTTCGAGCGATTCGAAGGATGCGGCGGGGGCAGTGCGGGCCATGGGTATCGTCCTCTCTCTTGCGGGGATGGACGAAACCAGGAGCCCAGTGAGCCAGCCTGTGTCACCTGAGGCGTCTGACTGGGTGTCTGACCTCGGATGCCTGAGACGGGGTCCTGCGGTGCATGGACTGCCATGCGGTGCGGGACTGGAGCAGTTCGGTTCTGTTTGAAACTTCCCACGCCGGTACTAGCCGGATCGGGTTCGAAGGGACTCTCTCAGCCGCACGGCCCATCCGTACGGCACCCCTGTTTCATCCAACGGGGTGAATTTAAGCACAAGGGGCGCCGCGCCGCCACCCGGAATTTTGTTTCAACAGCATTCCACGCCGATATCGAATCCGTGACGGGGAATTGTTGCGCCGCGGCAATTCGAACGCGCCGCTTGCCGTACCATCGCTCCAGCCGCCCGCTCAGGAGACGCCATGACCACGGAAACGCACCGCGTGTTCAATCAGGTACCGGACCTTGCGCACTACAACCTGCTCGAGACCGATCCCGCGTTGCGCGCCGCGCTGGCGCGGCTCGGTGGCGACTGGCATGCCGGGGCCCTGTCCGCATATGGCGCGCGGCTCGGCGAACCGGAAGTGCAGCATTGGGCAGCCGAGGCCAATCGGCTTCCCCCCGAACTCCATACCCACGACCGCACCGGCGAACGTATCGACAGCGTCACGTTCCAGCCCGCATGGCATGCGTTGCTCGGTCTGCTGCGCGCGGAGCAATTGCAGGCGCTGCCGTTCGCGCAGCCGCGCGCGGGGGCGTGGGCCGCGCGCACGGCCGGCTACTTCCTGCAGGCACAGGTGGAGTCGGGGTCGCTTTGCCCCATCACCATGACGTTCGCGAGCATCCCGGTGCTGCGGAAGGAGCCACAGCTGTTCGGCGACCTCGCGCCGCGCCTGTTCGCGCGCGAGCACGACGCGCGCGACCTGCCGTGGCGCGACAAGGCGTCGATGATGATCGGCATGGGCATGACCGAGAAACAGGGCGGCTCCGACGTGCGGGCCAACACCACGGTGGCACTGCCGGTGCGTGGCGAGGGACGGGGCGCGGAGTATGCGCTGACGGGCCACAAGTGGTTCTTCTCGGCACCGATGTGCGACGCGCATCTCGTGGTCGCGCGCATGGGCGCCGCCGACGGCCCCATCTCGTGCTTCTTCGTGCCGCGCTTCCGCGACGACGGCAGCAAGAACCCCATCCTGATCCAGCGGCTCAAGGACAAGCTCGGCAACCGGTCCAACTCGAGCAGCGAGGTCGAGTTCCGCGATACCGCGGGCATCCTCGTCGGCGAGGAAGGCCGCGGCATTCCGACGATCATCGAGATGGCCACGAACACGCGGCTGGACTGCGTGATCGGCAGCAGCGCGCTGCTGCGCGCGGGCCTCGTGCAGGCCGTGCATCACGCGCGCCACCGCATGGCGTTCGGCCGACTGCTCGCCGATCAGCCGCTGATGCGCAACGTGCTGGCCGACCTGGCTCTCGAGAGCGAAGCGGCCACGCTGCTGATGATGGCGCTGGCCGACGCGTTCGAGCGCGCCGACGAAGATCCGCTCGCGGCCGCCTGGAAACGCGTGCTGACGCCAGCCGCCAAGTTCTGGATCTGCAAGCGCGCGCTCGAAGCCACGGGCGAGGCGATGGAAGTCTGGGGTGGCAACGGCTACGTCGAGGAAGGGCCGATGGCACGGCTTTATCGTGAAGCCCCGGTCAACTCGATCTGGGAAGGGTCGGGCAACATCATGTGCCTCGACGTGCTGCGCGCCCTGCAGCGCAATCCCGACGACGGCGCGCGCATCCTGCAGGACCTTGCGCGGCGCGCCAACGGCAACGCCGCGGTGCGCGCCGAGCTCGCCTCGCTGCAGGCGATGCTGCGCGAGGCGCCAGACCAGCTGGAGGCCGGCGCGCGGCGCTTTGCGCAGGGGCTCGTGCTGACCGCGCAGGCCGCGCTGATGATCGCGCATGCCGATGCCGAATCGGCGGAACAGTTCGTCGCCAGCCGCCTCGGCCGCCAGCATGGCCGCGTGTTCGGCACGCTCGATGCGGACCCGGCCACGCTGGACCGGATCGTCGCGCGCGCGTATCCCGCGTATCCCGCCTGACATCGCGGCGCGGGGCGCTCAAGTCCGTCCGCGCCGCAACCGTAAACATGGGAGCGTTCGCCCGGCATGTGCATGGTCATGCCGCCGGGTATCCATGGCCATCTCAGCCGTCAAACCCCCATGAACATCAGCAAACGTCTGCTCCTTACGCTCACCATCGCAATCCTGGCCCTGCTCTTCGTCGGGCTGGGCGGAATCTGGCAACTCAACAAATCCGAACAACGTTTCGAGTATTTCAACGACAACACGCTGGCTAGCGTGCGGCACCTGAACGACGTGGTCGATGCGTTCAGCGACATGCGCGTGGCCGCGCTCCACCACGCCATGACCGACGACATCGTCGCCAAGGGCGACGCCGAGAAGAAGATCGCCGCGGCCGACAAGCGTTTCGACGAAGTGCTCGCGAAATACGAGCGCGAGGATATCTCCGACGAGACGGACCGCAAGATGCTGGCGGCGGACCGCGACGCCGCGAAGGCCTACCGCGCGGCGCGCGTGAAATTCCTCGACAAGTCCAACAACAACGACTACGCGGGTTCGCAGGAAATGGCGACCACCGGCGAGCTCAACACGAGCGCCATCTCGCTGCGGAAGGCCATCGACGAACACCTGGCCTACAACGTGAAGCTCGGTGCCGACGCGGTGCTGCAGAACGAATCGCAGCATCGCTGGACGGTGCGCGTGTTCCTGGCCGTCATCGGCGTGACCGCGCTGTTCCTCGTCGCGATGGCCGTCACCCTGTACCGCCGCATTCATCGCAGCCTCAACGATATCCAGCGCACGCTCGAGTACGTGAGCGAATCGCTCGACCTCGACCGCCGCGCGCATGTCGGCCGCCTCGACGAGATCGGCCTGACCGCGCAGGCGTTCAACGCGCTGATCGCGCGCGTGTCGCACGCGATGCGCGACGTGCGCCAGTCGAGCGAATCGGTGGGCGTGGCCGCCGCGCAGATCGCGGCCGGCAATACCGACCTGTCCGCACGTACCGAACAGCAGGCCGCGTCGCTCGAGGAAACCGCGTCGAGCATGGAAGAGCTGACCACCACGGTGCGCCAGAATGCCGAGAATGCGCGGCAGGCCAATGCGCTCGCCACGAGCGCGGCGGACGTCGCCGACACCGGCAGCCTCGCCGTCAGCGAGATGGTCGGCACGATGGGCGAGATCAGCGGAAGCTCGGCGCGCATCGCCGAGATCACGAGCCTGATCGAGGGCATCGCGTTCCAGACGAACATCCTGGCGCTCAACGCCGCGGTGGAAGCGGCGCGTGCCGGCGAGCAGGGCCGCGGCTTCGCGGTCGTGGCCGGCGAGGTGCGCAGCCTCGCGCAACGTTCGTCCACGGCGGCCAAGGAGATCAAGGAGCTGATCGAGGCGTCGGCGACGACGGTGCAGACCGGTTCGGCGCAGGCGCAACGCATGGGTACGACGATGGACGAGATCCGTCAGGCGGTAAAGCGCGTGGCGGACATCATCGCGGAGATCTCGGCGGCGTCGCAGGAGCAAAGCGCCGGCATCGATCAGGTCAACCACGCGGTGGGACAGATGGACCAGGTGACGCAGCAGAACGCGGCGCTGGTCGAGGAAGCCGCGGCCGCGGCGCAGTCGCTCGACGAGCAGGCACGCCGCCTGCGTGAAACGGTCGCGCAGTTCCAGATGGCCGATGGCGTCGATGGCCCCGATGGCGTCGATTACGCCGATCACGCCCGCTTCGGCCACAGTGGCGACGCACGCGCGCTGCCGGCGCCGGCCCTCGGACGTTAGCCGCCTCGCCGCTCAATCCGCTTCCGCGACCTCGCGCAGCCTGAGCATTACGCGCGGCGCATAGCGGATGAGGTCATGCGCGCGCTCGCCGATCATGATCGCGGGCGCGTTCGTATTGCCGCCGACCAGCGTCGGCATGACCGACGCATCGACCACGCGCAGTCCCTCCACACCCCGGACCCGCAGCTGCGGGTCCACCACCGCCATCGCATCCATGCCCATGCGGCAGGTGCCCACCGGATGGTAGATCGTGTCCGCATGCGCGCGAATATGCGCGTGCGCGGCCTCGTCGTCGCTGCCGTCGAGCCGCAGCGCGCCCGAATAGAGCTCCCGCCCGCCGAAGCATGACAGCCGCGGCTGCGCGAAGATCTCGCGCACGATCCTGAGTCCGTTCAGCATGCCGTCCAGGTCCGCGGGATCCGACAGGTAACGCGGATCGATACGCGGCGCCTCGCGCATGTCGGCCGAACGCAGCCGGACCTCGCCGCGGCTGCGCGGCCGCAGCACGCACACATGGCACGAGTAGCCGTGGCCGAGGTTGAGGTGGCGCATATGGTCGTCCGCCATGCCGACGACGAAATGCAGTTGCAGATCCGGCTCGAGCAGATGCGGATGGCTGCGGACAAAGCCGCCGGCCTCGGCAAAGTTGGACGTCAGCATGCCCGAACGCTCCTGCCGGTAGCGGCGCATCTCCCCCATCAGCCGGCCGATCGCCTTGAACGACACGCCGAACAGGTCGGTCGTGGCCACGCGCTTGTGCATGGCGATATCGACATGGTCCTGCAGATTGGCGCCGACGCCGGGCAGGTCGTGCACGAGCGCGATGCCGTGCTCGCGCAGATGCGCGGCCGGACCCACGCCCGACGCCATCAGCAGCTGCGGCGACGCGAACGTGCCGGCCGAGACGATGACTTCGCGCCGCGCGCGCAAGACGTGCTCGCGGCCATCGCGCAGCACCACCACGCCCACCGCGCGGCGCCCTTCGAACAGGATGCGCCGCACCTGTGTGTCGGTCAGCACGTGCAGGTGGGACCGGCCGCCGTTGTAATGGCGGTCCGCCGCATTGCCGCCATGGAGGTAGGCGCGCGCGGCGTTCCAGCGCTCGCCGTCGTGCTGCGTGACCTGGTACCAGCCCACGCCCTCCTGCTCCACGCCGTTGAAATCGTCGTTGCGCAGATGGCCGGCCTGCTCGGCGGCCTCGATGAAATGCTGCCCGAACGGATTCGGCGTGCGCAGGTCGCTGACGTGCAGCGGACCGGTGCCGCCATGGAGGGGATCGTCGTCATGCCCGGCCACGCGCTCGTTGCACTCCGCGCGGCGGAAATACGGCAGCACGTCGTCCCACGACCAGCCGTCGCACCCGGCGCTCGCCCAGTCGTCGTAGTCGGTGGGGCGCCCGCGCGTGTAGACCATTGCATTGATCGACGAGCATCCGCCCAGACCGCGGCCGCGCGGCTGGTAGCCCCGGCGACCGTCGAGACCCGCCTGCGGGACCGTTTCGAAACCGTAGTTGCGCGCGCCCGCGCGCGGCAGGAGCACGGCACCCCCGGCCGGAATGCGCACCAGCGCGTGGTGGTCGTGTCCGCCGGCCTCGATCAGGGCGATGGTGTCGCGGCCGCTGTCGGCCAGGCGGCCGCTGTCGGCCAGGCGGCCGGCCAGCGCGCAGCCGGCCGATCCGGCGCCCACGACGAGATAGTCAAAGCTGGTGGTGTCCATCCGTCCCCTCGTGTGTAGTCGTCGGTCCGGCCGCAAGGAACGCGCCCCGCCACGGTTCTCTGGTCACGAAAATCCAGTGTAGGCGCTTGGCGATACGCGGTGAAGCGGTCCGCAAGCGATGCGGTGGCCGCGATGTTTGGTAGCGCTCCTCCATTGTTCTCGCGCGGCGGCTGCCTTATGGTGTCGGGCTGGAATGCCCCAGAGTGAAGCACTGCCGCCGCCCCCGCGAGAGGAGACGTCCATGATAAGAGAACTGCCCGCCATGCCTGTACTGTCGTTGCAGTTCGACGCGATGCGCGCTGCCTCGCGGCGCGACCAGTATCCGGCTTGGGCGGTGCGCGCGGACCGGCTCCGGCGGCTGCGTGCGCTCGTGCTCGACAACCAGCCCGCCATCGCCGAGGCCATCGATGCCGATTTCACGCAGCGCCCGCGCCAGGAAACCGCGCTGCTGGAGGTCTTTCCGAGCCTCGCGGGCATCGATGATGCGCTGCGGCATGGCAAGCGCTGGATGCGCATGCGGCGCGCACGCACGGGGTTCTGGTTTCTGCCGGGGCGTTCGCGGCTGCTGCCGCAGCCGCTGGGCGTGATCGGCATCGTGGTGCCGTGGAACTATCCGCTGTACCTCGCCGTGGGGCCGCTCGCGGGCGCGCTGGCGGCCGGCAATCGCGCGATGGTCAAGCTCTCGGAGTACACCCCGCGCTTCGCCGCGCTGTTCGAGGCACTGATCCGGCGCACGTTCGCGCCCGACGAAGTCGCGGTGGTCAATGGCGATGCCGAGGTGGCGCGGCAGTTCTGCACGCTCCCGTTCGATCATCTGCTGTTCACGGGTTCCACCGCCGTCGGCCACGAGGTCATGCGCGCGGCCGCCACGCATCTGACCCCGGTGACGCTCGAGCTCGGCGGCAAGTCGCCCGCGATCGTCGGCCCCGATGCGGACCTCGACCAGGCGGTGGAGCGGATTCTGGTCGGCAAGCTCGTCAACGCGGGACAGACCTGCATCGCGCCCGACTACGTGCTGGTGCCCCACGCACAGCGCGAGCGATTCGTGCAGGCAGCCATCCGCTGCGCGGCGCGGCTCTATCCGGACCTTGCGCGCAATGCCGATTACACGAGCATCGTCAGCGCGCGGCATTTCACGCGGCTGCAGTCGATGGTTGGGGCTGCCGAGGCGGCCGGCGCGCGGCGCGTCGCGCTGACCGACGCCGTGCCCAATGCCGCCGCGCGCCGCTTTCCGCCCGAGCTGCTGCTCGACGTGCCCGACGAGGCGATGGCCATGCGCGAGGAGATCTTCGGTCCGGTCCTGCCGGTGGTGGGCTACGACTCGCTCGACGCGGCCATCGCGTATGTCAACGCGCGTCCGCGCCCGCTCGCGCTGTACGTCTTCGACCGCCGCCGCGAACACCTCGATGCCGTCACGCGGCAGACGGTGGCGGGCGGTGTGACGGTGAACGACACGCTGTTTCATATCGCGCAGGACGACCTGCCCTTCGGCGGCGTCGGTGCCAGCGGCATGGGGGTCTATCACGGGGAGGCAGGCTTCGACACGTTCTCGAAGCGCAAGCCCATCTTCCTGCAGTCGCGCCTGAACGGCGCGGGACTGCTCAAGCCGCCCTACGGCAGGCGCTTCGAGGCGATGCTGAAGCTGCTGATCCGCTGAGGGCGCCGGCGGCGACCGCTTACGCCGCCACCATCGGACGGCCAAGCATGCGCGACAGCACCGCTTCGGGCGAGTGGGTGTGGTCGCCGATGGCCTTCGGATCCAGATAGATCGTCTGTTCCATCATCGCCTTGCCGCGCATCGCGGCGTGCAGCAGCTGGTCGCTGAACACGATCCACGTGGCGCCGGGCGGAATCTGGAACTCCTGCTGCGGCACGGTCTTCTGGTAGTCGAGGTCGGCCTTGGCCAGATCGTGCAGCTGGAGCATCCGGTGGTCGTACTCGGAGCGCTCGCGCTTGGTCACGTGCAGCTGTTTCATGAGCCATGCCTGGCCGGGCCACATGCCATGCGTCTTCGGCACGAAGCGCGCGGCAAAGTCCGCGAACGGCTCGCCCACGCGCCATACGCGCGGCGCTTCCGGATCGATGTTGTGAAACACGCGCAGCAGGCGCTTGCCGCGCATCGGATTCGACGGAAACGCGTCCACGTGCAGCCGCGTGTCGTCCTTGCGCCAGCTGACCGGACGCCCGGCGATCTCGCTCGGGCGCAGCGACGTGCCCGCGCGCGTCATATACGGCTTGTACTCGGGAAACAGCGAATGGATCAGCGACTCGCTCGACTCGGCATATCGCCGGATCAGCGCATGGATGTCGGCGAGGTCCTGCGGGCTGCCCGTGGCACCGCGCACCGCGGACTCGTTGGCACGCAGGTTGATGTTCTTGGACTTGCCGTCCGACCAGCGGCTGTCGAGGAAGCGTTCCTCGCCGGGCTCGAAGCGGAAATGGAGATGCGGGAAATAGAGTACCGCGCCCTGTTCGAGCTCGCGGCGCAGCTGCGCGCGCGTTTCGGCGCTGACGGCAGGGGCCCAGTCGGTATAGGGCTGCGTGCGGATCAGGTCCAGACCACCGGAAGTTGCGGCGGCGACGGTCTGGGCGCTCTGGGTGATCTCGGCGGGCGTGGCGACGGTCATGGCGAACTCGAAGACGGAAGTTGCCCGAATTCTACTACCGTCCCAGCCGCCTCAAGCAGGGAGGCCCCTCCCCCGGCGGGAGAGGGGCCGCTACCGCTGACTGACGTTTACAGACCGGCGGCGGCGCGCAGTGCGGCGGCCTTGTCGGTCGCTTCCCACGAGAATTCCGGCTCTTCGCGGCCAAAGTGGCCGTAGGCGGCGGTCTTCTGGTAGATCGGACGCAGCAGGTCCAGCATCTGCACGATGCCCTTCGGACGCAGGTCGAAGTGCTCCTGCACGAGCTCGGCGATCTTCTCGTCCGAGATCTTGCCGGTGCCTTCCGTGTACACGGTCACGTTGATCGGGCGGGCCACGCCGATCGCGTAGCTGACCTGCACCTGGCACTGGCGGGCGATACCGGCGGCCACGATGTTCTTGGCCACGTAGCGCGCAGCATAGGCAGCCGAGCGGTCAACCTTCGACGGATCCTTGCCCGAGAACGCGCCGCCGCCGTGCGGCGATGCGCCGCCGTACGTATCGACGATGATCTTGCGGCCGGTCAGGCCGCAGTCGCCTTGCGGGCCACCGATCACGAAACGGCCAGTCGGGTTCACCAGGAACTTGGTGTCCTTCAGCATTTCGGCCGGAATCACGGGCTTGATGATCTCTTCGATCACGGCTTCGCGGATCTGCGCCTGCGTGACGTCCGGGTGGTGCTGGGTCGACAGCACCACGGTGTCCACGCTGTGCGGGCGGCCGTCGACGTAACGCACGGTCACCTGCGACTTGGCGTCCGGACGGAGCCAGGGCAGACGGCCGTCGCGGCGCAGTTGCGACTGGCGCTCGACCAGACGGTGCGAATAGTAGATCGGGAACGGCATCAGTTCGGGCGTCTCGTCGCACGCATAGCCGAACATCAGGCCCTGGTCGCCGGCGCCCTGGTTCAGGTAGTCGTCCGAGGCACGGTCCACGCCCTGGGCGATGTCGGGCGATTGCTTGTCGTAGGCGACGAGCACCGCGCAACCCTTGTAGTCGATACCGTAGTCGGTATTGTCGTAGCCGATGCGCTTGATGGTGTCCCGCGCGACCTGGATGTAATCGACGTTTGCCGACGTGGTGATCTCGCCGGCCAGCACGACGAGGCCGGTGTTGCACAGCGTCTCGGCGGCCACACGGGCGTACTTGTCCTGCGCAAGGATGGCGTCGAGGACGGCATCCGAGATCTGGTCGGCAACTTTGTCGGGATGGCCTTCGGAGACGGATTCCGAAGTGAAGAGGAAGTCGTTTGCCACGAGTAGTGTTCTCCAGGTTGGCAGGTTAGCTATTGCGTGCCAGCCTTGAAAACAGCTCGGCGACGCTTTAGCGGTATTTAACGGCCACGGCATGCGGTCTGTGTAGACCCATGTGCAGCAGAATCGCCCCGCAAGTTGTCAGTTAACTCGGCGATAGGCGGTATTATACGCGCCTTGCCGGCGCCAGTGCAGTGCGCCAAATGGCCCTTTTGGCATCATGACCTTTCTCTTCTGGCTGATTTCCCGTTTGCCGCTGCGCGTGCTGCATGCGCTGGGCGGCACCCTGGGCCTGCTGGTGGCGCGCCTGCCCGGCCGTTACGGCCGCCGGCTCAAGGAAAATTTCCGTCACGCTTACCCTGCCGTGACCGACGCGCAACTCGACGATGCGGCCCGGGCCACGGGCCGCATGATCGTGGAAATGCCGTACTTCTGGAGCCGCAAGCGCATCACGGTGCCGCTGCACGGCTTCGACGAATACCTGTGGGCGGAGATCGGCAAGCTCCAGGCGGCCGGCAAGGGCGTCATCATCCTGACGCCGCACCTCGGTTGTTTCGAGGTGCTGCCGCAGTCGTTCGCGGGCAACCGTCCCGTGACCGCGCTGTTCAAGCCGCCCCATCAGCCGTGGCTGCGCGAGTTCGTGGAACGCATGCGCACGCGCCACAATCTGGCGATGGCCCCGGCAACGCCGCGCGGGGTGCGCATGCTGGTCAAGGCGCTGCGCCGCGGCGAAGCCGTGGGCATCCTGCCGGACCAGGTTCCGAGCGGCGGCGAAGGCACATGGGCGCCGTTCTTCGGCAAGCCGGCCTACACCATGACGCTGGTCCAGCGCCTGCAGCAACTGACCGGCGCGCCGATCGTGATCGTCGCGGCCGAGCGGCTGCCGCGCGGCGCGGGCTATCGTGGCCATCTGCGCATCCTGCGCGAGGGCGGCCTGCTGCCCGAGGACGCGTCGGCCGCGGCAGCCGTCATCAACGCCGGGATCGAGGACCTGATCGCGGTCATGCCCACGCAGTACCTGTGGGGCTATAACCGCTTCAAGACGCCGGCCGGCGTGAGCCAGCCAGAGGCGGCGGGCGCCGCAACCGAACCCGCCCGTTATCGAGAACGCCAAGAAAGCCAATGAGCCGTATCTTCACGTGGCTGGGCATCGCGTTCCTGACGCTGCTCGGCAAACTGCCGTATCCGCTCGTCGCGCGCTTCGGCGAGGCGCTCGGCGGCCTGCTCCACAAGCTGCCGCACGGCCGCCGCAAGGTGGTCGAGGCCAACCTGCGCCTGTGCTTTCCGGAAAAGACCGACGCCGAGATCGCCGCGATGTCGCGCGACGTGTTCCGGACGATCTTCCGCAGCTTTGCCGAGCGCGGCATCTTCTGGACCGGCAGCGAGGCGCAGATGCGCCGCTGGGTGCAGATCGACGACCAGGCGGACCTTGTCTCGCTGGACGGCACCCCCCATATCCTCGTGACCCTGCATCTGTCGGGCGTGGAGGCCGGGGCGATCCGGCTGACCATCCATCTGCGCGATCACGTGGGCCGCTCGGGTGCGTCGCTCTATACGAAGCAGAAGAATGCGCTGTTCGACGACTTCCTCAAGCACGCGCGCGGCCGTTTCGGCGCGAACATGATCTCGCGCAACGATAGCGCGCGCGAGATCCTGCGCAGCCTCAAGAAGGGCGAGGCGCTGCAGCTGATCTCGGACATGGACTTCGGCGAGCGCGACTCCGAGTTCGTGCCGTTCTTCGGCGTGGAGGCGCTCACGCTCACGGCCGTCTCGCGGCTGGCGCGGGTGACGGGCGCCAAGGTGGTGCCCATCTACACCGAGATGCTGCCCGACTACCAGGGCTACGTGCTGCACATCCTGCCGGCCTGGGAGAACTACCCCGGCGCCAGCGTGCACGAGGACACGCGCCGCATGAACGCGTTCTTCGAGGACGTCATCCGCCCGCGCGTGACCGAGTACTACTGGGTCCACAAGCGCTTCAAGCATCGCCCCGAGGGCGAGCCGGAAATTTATTGAGACGGTAGAATCGCTGGCATGAAACTCCAGTTCACCAAGATGCACGGCGCCGGCAACGATTTCATCGTGCTGGACGGCATCCACCAGAAGCTCGACCTGACCGAGGCCCAGTGGCGCGCGCTCGCGAGCCGGCATTTCGGCATCGGCGCGGACCAGATCCTGATCGTCGAGCCGTCTTCGCGCGAGGACGTCGATTTCCGCTACCGCATCTTCAACGCGGACGGCGGCGAGGTCGAACACTGCGGCAACGGTGCACGCTGCTTCGTGCGCTTCGTCACGGACAAGGGCATGACCGACAAGCGCTCGGTGCGCGTCGAGGTCATGAACGGCGTGATCACGCTCACGCTGCAGGACGACGGACAGGTTACGGTGGACATGGGCGCGCCCGAGCTGACGCCCGCGCGCGTGCCGTTCCTCGCGGAAGGCCTGCCGACGCGCGTCGAAGGCAACGACACGGCGTTCGGGCTCGAAATCAATGGCCGCACCGCGTGGCTGTCGGTGGTGTCGATGGGCAACCCGCATGCGGTGCAGGTGGTGGACGATGTCGAAACCTTCCCGGTGCTGCAGGACGGTCCCGTGATCGAGCATCACGCGACGTTCCCCAACCGCGTGAACGCGGGTTTCATGCAGATCGACGACCGGCAGACGATCCACCTGCGCGTATTCGAGCGCGGCGCGGGCGAAACGCTCGCCTGCGGCACCGGCGCGTGCGCGGCCGTGGTCGCGGGTATCCATCGCGGCCTGCTGGACTCGCCGGTCAAGGTGCATACGCATGGCGGCGCGCTGACCATCGCCTGGGACGGCGTGGGGCAGCCGGTCCGCATGACGGGTCCGGCCACGACCGTATTCGAAGGGACCATTGACCTGACGACCCTGCCGGCCTGACCATAGGGGCGCCACCCCCGATGGAGCGCCCCCATGCCGCTGGACGATTTCCGTATCACCTCTGGCAAGCAGTTCCGCCTTGCCGACCACGACGCCGACAGCAAGCCGCTGTCGCGCGGCAGCAAGAACGCCGACCTGCAACGACTGACCGAGCTGTCCGAATGGCTCGATACCCAGCAGGACATCTTCTACGCGCAACACAACCGCAAACTGCTCGTGGTGCTCCAGGGCATGGACACCAGCGGCAAGGACGGCACCGTGCGCGGCGTGTTCCGCAGCTTCGACCCGCTGGGCCTGCGCGTGGTGAGCTTCAAGGCGCCGACCGCCGAGGAACTCGCGCGCGACTACCTGTGGCGCGTCCATGCGCAGGTGCCGCGGCTCGGCGAGATCACGGTGTTCAACCGCAGCCATTACGAGGACGTGCTGATTACGCGCGTGCATGGCTGGATCGATGAAGACGAATGCGCGCGGCGCTACAAGCAGATTCGCGCGTTCGAGACGCTGCTGACCGAGACCGGCACCACGATCGTGAAGTGCTTCCTCCATATTTCCAAGGACGAGCAGAAGGCACGGCTCGAGGCGCGCCTGGCCGATCCGCAGAAACACTGGAAGTTCGATCCGAAGGACCTCGAGGAGCGGCAGTACTGGAAGGACTATGCGGGCGCCTACGAGGCGGCGATCGCGGCCACCAGCACGCCCGAATGCCCCTGGTACATCGTACCGGCCGACTCGAAGACCCATCGCAACCTGATGGTCGCGGAGATCCTCGCCGAGGTGTTCCGGAAGCTCAAGCCCGAGTACCCGCCCCCGAAGCCCGAGCTCGCGAAGCTCAAGGTCGACTAGTCGCCATTCCCGCGATGCACGTCGTGGGTCACGAACGGATGGTCGGGCTCCGGCATCGCGAGCCACTGCGGATGCTTGAGCGTGTCGCGGATATCGTCGAGCCCGCTGGCCCAGTGCTCGTGCATGGTCAGCGCGCCGAACTGGTAGTCCTTCGCGCTGCCCTCGAACGACTTGTCGCGATAGATCAGCTGGATCACGTTGCGGCGCGCATCGCACGCATGGTCGGCCGCCTTGCGATAGGCCGGGTCGTCACGCTTCGCCGGCGGCACCAGCGCCATCAGCTCGCTGAGCATGCGCCGGTAGTTCTGCTGCTCGCGCATGACGTCGGTGATCGCCCGCGTGCGGCTCGAATACTGGATGTCCTTCTGGCGCTCGGCCACATCCAGCAGGCTGTGCGGCAGCTTGCCGCGCGCGCTCCACAGGTCCACCTGGAAGATCAGCGCATCGCGCCGCGGCTGCGCGGTCAGCACCTCCTGCAGCGGCGTGTTCGAGACGAGGCCGCCGTCCCAGTAGAACTCGCCGTCGATCTCGATGGCCGGAAAGCCCGGCGGCAGCGCGCCCGAAGCCATGAAATGCTCGGGCCGCAGCCGCGTGCGCGTATTGTCGAAGTACGCGAAATTGCCGGTGCGCACGTTGACGGCGCCCACCGATACGCGCATTTCCTTGGGATGGTTCAACCGGTCGAAATCGGCAAAGCGCTCGAGCGTCGCCTTGAGCGGTGACGTGTCGTAATAGCTCGCATTGCCCGCATCGGCGCAGCGGCCCCAGATATCTGCCACCGAGCGCGGGCTGAAAAAGCCGCGCTGCCCTTCGATCAGCGCGCGCGCCGCATGGATGCTGTCGAACCAGATGCGCACAGGCTCGGGCCAGTTGGGCGCGGCCTCCGTCAGCATTTCGACGGGAAGACCGGGCAGCCATGGCTGCTGGCAGATGTATTCCCAGAACGCGCGCAGCTGCGCGACGCGGGTTTCGGGAGGATTGCCCGCGATGATGGCCGCGTTGAGCGCGCCGATGGAGATGCCGGCGATCCAGTTCGGATGGATGCCGCCCTCGGACAGCCCCTGATACACGCCAGCCTGATAGGCGCCGAGTGCGCCGCCGCCCTGCAGCACGAGCGCGCGCACGGCATACGATTCGTGGGCGGGGCCGTTGCCCGGCACGGTCTCGGGTGCACAATGCTCGGGGGGCAGGTCGTCGGCCTTGCCGCGTCTGGCGCGGGCGGTCCTGGTCGCCGCCTTGGCAGCGGTGGACCTGGCCGGCGCCCGGTCCGACTTTTCCCGGGCCAACGTCCTGTCCTTCGCCTCAGGCGCCAGCATGGCCGGCGACACCGAATCCTGCGGGGCGGGCCCCTGCTTGCCGACGGCCGCCTCGACTGCCGCCACTTCGTGCTTCTGCCCGTTTTTCTGCCGCTTGTCCGCCACGCGCCGCTCCCCTTGCTGTCACCCTCAGAACCGCGCCCGGGCCCGTTGCCCGGGCGGGATGTCCGTCAGACGCCGTAGCGCTGGCGGTAAGCCGAAACGGCCTCGCGGTGCGTGCTCAACGAAGCGTCCTGCGACGCATCGAGGTAGGCGAGCAGATCCCTGAGGCTCGCGATCGCGATCACCGGCACGCCGTATTCGCGCTGCACGTCCTGCACGGCCGAATGCGTGCCGATATTATCGGCGGTTCCGCTTTTCTCCATCCGGTCGAGCGCGATCAGCACGGCGGCCGGCTCGGCGCCCGCGGCGCGGATCATCTGCATCGATTCGCGCACCGAGGTGCCGGCCGAGATCACGTCGTCGATGATGACGACCTTGCCCTGCAGCTTCGCGCCGACCAGCGTGCCGCCTTCGCCATGGTCCTTGGCTTCCTTGCGGTTGTACGCAAAGCCCACGTCGCGGCCCATGCCGGCGAGCGCCACGGCAGTGGCCGAGGCCAGCGTAATGCCCTTGTAGGCCGGTCCGAACAGCACGTCGAACTGCACGCCCGAGGCCAGCAGGGTTTTCGCATAGAATTGCGCCACCTGACCGAGCATCGCCCCCTGGTTGAACAGGCCGGCGTTGAAGAAATACGGCGATTTGCGACCCGCCTTGGTCACGAACTCGCCGAAGGACAGCACACCCGCGTCGAGCGCAAAGCGGATGAAGGTCTGGCTCAGTTCGCCCGTCAGGGCGCCGGGGGTCGTCTGCTGCGTCATCTTTTCTCTCTGAATACGAAAATTTCCCGAGATGTTACGGATTATCAGCGCCAACCTCAACGGCATCCGCTCCGCCTCCAAGAAAGGCTTCTTCGACTGGATGGGCAAGCAGGACGCGGACATGGTCTGCGTGCAGGAGCTCAAGGCCCAGGCCGCCGACATGACCGACGCCTTCCTGGCGCCGCACGGCTATCACGGATTCTTTCACTATGCCGAGAAGAAGGGCTACAGCGGCGTCGGTCTCTACACCCGCCACAAACCCGAGCGCGTGATCACCGGCTTCGGCAACCCCGAGTTCGACAATGAGGGCCGCTATGTCGAGGTGCAGTATCCGCACCTCGCGGTCATTTCGGTCTACGTGCCCTCCGGCTCCAGTTCAGAGGAGCGCCAGCTCGCCAAGTTCCGCTTCATGGAGGCGTTTCTGCCCCACCTGCTGCAACTGAAGGCCAGCGGGCGCGAGATCGTGCTGTGCGGCGACGTGAACATCGCGCACAAGGAAATCGATATCAAGAACTGGAAGGGCAACCTCAAGAACTCCGGTTTCCTGCCCGAGGAGCGCGCATGGATCGGCGCGCTGTTCGACAGCCACGGCTACGTGGACGTGTTCCGCCAGCTGGACCCGCGCCCGGACCAGTACACGTGGTGGAGCAACCGCGGCCAGGCGTACGCGAAGAACGTCGGCTGGCGCATCGACTACCACCTGGCCACGGCAAAGATCGCGGAAACGGCCAAGGTCTGCGCGATCTACAAGGACGAGAAGTTCAGCGACCACGCGCCGCTGTCCATCGACTACGACTACCCGCTGTAAATCCGCCAAGCGCCGGCTGCGCCACAGCAAACGCGGGACAGCCGTCATGCAACGTCGTTACAATGCGGGTTCCTCGCATTTTTCAGAGTGAGACCGCCATGGTTTTCAAAGTATTCGTCGATGGTCAGGAAGGTACCACCGGTCTCCGGCTGCTCGACTATCTCTCGGGCCGCAGCGACGTCGAACTCCTGCGCATTGCCGACGACAAGCGCAAGGATCCGGCGGAGCGCGCGCGCTTCCTCAACGCCGCGGACGTGGCGTTCCTGTGCCTGCCCGACGTCGCCTCGCGCGAGGCCGTATCGCTGGTCACCAATCCGAATACCTGCGTGATCGACGCCAGCACGGCGTTCCGCACGTCGGACGACTGGGCCTACGGCCTGCCCGAACTCACGCGCGGCCAGCGCGAGAAGGTGCGCGCGAGCAAGCGTATCGCCGTGCCGGGCTGCCATGCGAGCGCGTTCGTGCTCGCCGTGCGTCCGCTCGTGGAAGCCGGCCTGCTGCCGCGCGACTATCCGGTGACCGCGTTCTCGCTGACCGGCTACAGCGGCGGCGGCAAGAAGATGATTGCCGAGTTCGAAGCCGGCGGTAACCCGAAGCTCGACAGCCCGCGTCCGTACGCGCTCGGCCTCGAGCACAAGCACCTGCCCGAAATGCGCGTGCAGGGCGGCCTGTCGCAGGCGCCGATCTTCAACCCGATCGTCGGCAACTTCCTGAAGGGCCTGGCCGTGACGGTGCCGGTGTTCCCGGCGCTGCTGTCGCGCAAGGCCGATGCCGAGGCGATTCTCGACATCTACCGCAAGCACTACGAAGGCGAGCAGTTCGTGCGCGTGCATCCGTTCAACAGCGAAGCGAACCTCGACGGCGGTTTCTTCGACGTGCAGGCGAGCAACGACACGAACCGCGTGGACCTGTTCGTGTTCGGCAACGGCGAGCGCCTGAACCTCGTCGCCCGCCTGGACAACCTCGGCAAGGGCGCCGCCGGCGCGGCCGTGCAATGCATGAACGTGCATGTGGGCGCCGACGAGGCGACCGGTCTCGCCGCCTGAGCCGCGCGTCGGTTCGCGACGACGTCCATGAAAAACGCCGGGCTCGCCCGGCGTTTTTTTTATTTCGGTTTCGCGCCGGCCCCGGCAACGGGCGGCTTCCTGAGCGGATGCATGCGGTCGTCGTCGCCCTCGTCCACGGGCGCATCGCCGAGGTTCGTCATATTGGTCTGATGCTCGGGCAGCATCTCCATCGGCATGTCCTTGGCGTTCGCGTAGAGGCGCAGCGCTTCCTTCATATGCCGCTCCAGCACCGCGATCCGGCTGCGGCCCGACGGATGCGTGGACAGCATCTCCTCGCCGGGGTCGAGCATCGTGCCCATCTTGCGCCAGAGCGTGATGGACGCGCGTGGGTCGTAGCCCGCGCGCGAAGCCATGTCGAGGCCGATCAGGTCCGCTTCGGTCTCCTCGAGCCGCGAGAACTTCAGCGTGATCAGCCGCGCGCTGTTGCCGATGTCCATGTTGCCGAGATTGCCGAAGCCCGTGAGCTGCGACATCACGTTGGCACCGAGGTTGGTCACCTCGGCCTGCGCCGCGCGCTGCCGCGCGTGCTCCTCGAGCGCGTGCGAGATCTCGTGGCCCATGACCATCGCGATCTCGTCGTCGGTCAGCCTGAGCTTGTCGATGAGTCCCGAGTAGAACGCGACCTTGCCACCGGGCATGCAGAACGCGTTGATCTGGTTCGAATGGATCAGATTGATCTCCCACTGCCACTTCGCGGCGGCGGGATTCCAGCGCAACGTCTCCGGCAACAGGCGCTTGCCGATCGCGCGCAGGCGCTGCAGCTGCGGATCATTGTCCGCGGCCAGCGCGTGGCGCACGATCGCTTCCTGCTTGATCTGTTCATACTCGCGCGCGGCCTGCTGCTCGATCATGTCGCTCGGCACGATTTCCCGAATCCGCGACTTGCGCAGTTCCACCGAAACGCCGGGATCGCCGGGCATCATCGCCGCGGCGGGGACTTCGACGCCCGAGGCCGGGCCCTGCGGCATCGCCGGCGCGGCGGGCGTGGCGGGGGCGGTCGGCGTCGAGAGGGCCGAGGCCGGGCCGCCCTGCGCGAACACCGATCCCGCCGACAGCACGCACCACGCCGAGAGCGCCGCGAGCGCCGGCTTCAGGGCGGCCGCAAGCGGCCCCGGGCGTTGCAACGGGTGGGAAAACACGGCGGTGAGGCAGGGCACGGGTCGGGTCACGGGGCAGGTCACGTGTCGTGATCTCGCGGGAAATGGGGGCAGCGCGCAGGCGTGGTGCAATAATACACGGCAGCCTCGCCAGCGCTCACTCCCCACCGCCCGCGCCCATTCATGACGTTTCAAGCCTACCTCGATATTTTTCGCAATCGCCGGATTGGCGCCATGCTCACGCTCGGCTTTGCCTCGGGGCTGCCACTGGCGCTCACGTCGGGCACGCTGCAGGCATGGATGACCGTGGAAGGCCTGGACATCAAGACCATCGCGTTCTTCTCGCTGGTGGGCCAGGCCTATATCTTCAAGTTCCTGTGGGCGCCGCTGATGGACCGCTTCACGCCGCCGATGCTCGGCCGGCGGCGCGGCTGGCTGCTGCTGACGCAGATCGGGCTCGTGGCCAGCATCGCGGGCATGGCGTTCTGCCCGCCGCACGAGGCGTTATGGATGCTGGCCGCGCTGGCCACGCTGGTCGCGTTCCTGTCGGCGTCGCAGGACATCGTGTTCGATGCATACAGTACCGACGTGCTGCGCACGTCCGAGCGCGGTGCCGGCGCCGCGGTCAAGGTGCTCGGCTACCGGCTCGCCATGCTGGTCTCGGGCGGCCTTGCCCTGTATCTGGCCGACCGCGTGATGGGCTGGCCGCAGATGTACCTGTTCATGGCCGCGCTGATGGGCGTGGGCCTGCTCACGCTGCCGTGGGCGCCCGAGCCCGATACGCCGTCCCGTGCGCCGCGCACGATGGAGGACGCGATCGTCGGCCCGCTGCGCGATTTCTTCTCGCGCAAGGGCGCGTGGTGGCTGCTGCTGCTGATCGTGCTGTACAAGCTCGGCGATGCCTTCGCGGGCAGCCTGTCGACGACGTTCCTGATTCGCGGCCTCGGCTTCGATCCGGGCGAGGTCGGCATCGTCAACAAGACGCTCGGGCTGGCGGCGACCATCATCGGCGCGCTGTTCGGCGGCTCGATGATGGTGCGGCTGGGGCTCTATCGCTCGCTGATGCTGTTCGGGGTGCTGCAGGCGGTGTCGAACCTCGGCTACTGGTTCCTCGCGGTCACGCCGCCCCATCTGTGGTCGATGGGCGCGACCATCGCGGTGGAGAACCTGTGCGGCGGCATGGGCACGGCCGCGTTCGTCGCGCTGCTGATGACGCTGTGCAACCGCTCGTTCTCGGCCACGCAGTATGCGCTGCTGTCGGCGCTGGCCTCGATCGGCCGCGTCTATGTGGGCCCGACCTCGGGCTATATGGTCGAGGCATGGGGCTGGGCGCCCTTCTACCTCGCCACGGTCGTGGCCGCGGTGCCCGGCGTGGCGCTGCTATGGGCCATGCGCGGCACCGTCCATCGCTACGAGGCGCAGGCGCGCGAGCCGGAGAACACCGCCGTCGCCCGCCCCGCCTGACGGGTCACTCTTTGTAGTAGACGATTTGATGCGAGGTGGCGAGTAACTCGCCGGCCGCGCTCCAGATCTGCGCGGTCTGGTCGAAGAACCCCTGCCGGAACACCTGTGCCCGCGCGCACCCCAGCACGTGCTGGTCCCCCAGCGCCGCCAGCGTGTCCGCGTCGGCATGGAAATACGTGGTCAGCGACACGGTGCCCGCCGGCACGAAGCCCGCGCGCTTGAGGAAGATGCGCGGGTAGAAGCTGTCGCACCACGACGCAATGGCCGCATAGTCGGGCGTGCGCGCCGGCGCGTCGCGCAGCCAGAACTCGGTGATGCTGTCGGGATGCTCCGTCCCCGGCGTCGTGCCCGGCTTGGCGCCGCGCACGGCGCGGATATCGTAGGCGGAGAGCCACTTCACCGGCGCGAACCCGCCGATCGGCGGCAGCGTGTCCGCGGGCGGCGCCTCGGGCATGACCGCCTCGGGCGAACTCCACGTGTCGCGCCGCACCGCGAAGACCGCGCTGCCCGTGGTCGTCACCGCGCCGTTCTGGCGTACCGTCAGCGTCCAGTGCTGGGTCGAACGATTGGTGCGCGACGGCACAGCCTCGATCTCGAACGGCCCCTCGGCGATCGGCCCCGCAAAATTCACGGTCAGCGCGATCGGATCGCCGAGGCGTTCGGGGTGTTGCAGCGCGGCCTGCAGCATCGTGGCCGCCGTGATGCCGCCGAACGGCCCGATCATGTTCCAGTAATTGGGCGTGGTACGGCCGTCGAAGCGGTGTTCGCCGACGGGCGCCAGCTGCAGCGCCTCGTCGAACGGATGGAGATCAGACGTTGAGGACATGAAAAAGCACGCTCGTTCGATAATGCTTCGAACAATAGGACGAGCGTGCGATTTCGTCAATCGGGATCAGACCGCGCAAACCCGATAGACCGCGAGGCTGCCGCGCCAGTTGAAGCCCCAGTTGACGGTCACGCCTTCGTGCATGACCACGCGATCGACCACGCGCAGGCCCACCTTGGGCGCCAGCGCCTCGAAGTCGCTGATCGTCAGCACGCGCACGTTCGGCGTGTTGTACCACTGGTAAGGCAGCGACTCGGACACCGGCATGCGCCCGCGGAACACCGACAGCCGATGCGGCCAGTATCCGAAGTTCGGGAACGAGACGATGCACTCGCGCCCCACGCGCAGCGTGTCGCGCAGCACCTGCGCGGTGTTGTGGATCGTCTGCAGCGTCTGCGACAGGATCACGGTGTCGAAGCTCTTGTCCTCGAACAGCGCGAGCCCGCCCTCGAGGTTCTGCTGAATCACGTGCACGCCCTTCTGCGCGCACGCCAGCACGCCCTCGTCGCGAATCTCGATGCCGTACGCCTGCACGCCGAGCTCGCGCTGCAGCACGTTCAGCAGGCTGCCGTCGCCGCAGCCCGCGTCGAGCACCGTGGAATTCGGCTCGACCCAGCGCGCGATCGCGCGGAAATCCGGGCGCAGGGCCAGCACGTCGGGATGGGATGCGGCATTCATACGCCAATCTCCTCGGCAATGCGGTCGTAATACGCGCGCATCAGGTTGTGATAACGCGGATCGTCGAGCAGGAAGGCGTCGTGTCCGTGCGGCGCCTCGATCTCGGCGTACGACACCGGGCGCTTGTTGTCGAGCAGCGCCTTGACGAGCTCGCGGCTGCGGCTCGGGGCAAAGCGCCAGTCGGTCGTGAAGCTTGCCACCAGGAAGCTCGCCTGCGTTCCGGCCATGGCGCGCGTGAGGTCGCCGCCGAAGGCCAGCGCCGGATCGAAGTAGTCGAGCGCGCGCGTGATCAGCAGATACGTGTTCGCGTCGAAGTACTCGGCGAACTTGTCGCCCTGATAGCGCAGATAGCTCTCCACCTGGAACTCGACGTCGAACGAGAAGCGGATGTCCTCGGCCTTCAGCGAGCGGCCGAATTTCTCGGCCATGTCCTCGTCCGACAGATACGTGATGTGCCCGATCATGCGGGCCACGCGCAGGCCGCGCTTGGGCTTGACGTTGTGCGCGTAGTAGTTGCCGCCATGGAAGTCCGGGTCCGACAGGATCGCGCTGCGCGCGACCTCGTTGAACGCGATGTTCTGCGCCGACAGCTTCGGCGTGGACGCCACGACGATGCAATGGCGCAGCCGCTCGGGATACTTGAGGCTCCAGGCCAGCGCCTGCATGCCGCCGAGGCTGCCGCCCATCACCGCCGCGAACTGCGTGATGCCGAACGCGTCGGCCACGCGCGCCTGCGCATCGACCCAGTCCTCGACGGTCACCACGGGAAACAGCGCGCCGTAGGGCGTGCCCGTGTCCGGATTGACGCTCATCGGGCCGGTCGAACCGAAGCACGAGCCGAGGTTGTTCACCCCGATCACGAAGAACCGGTCCGTATCGAGCGGCTTGCCCGGGCCGACCATGTTGTCCCACCAGCCGACATCGCGCGGGTCGTGAGCGTACACGCCCGCCACGTGGTGCGAGGCGTTGAGGGCATGGCACACCAGCACGGCGTTCGTCCGCGCGGCGTTGAGCGTGCCGTAGGTTTCCACCATCAGGTCGTAGCCGGACAGCTGGCTGCCGTTGCGCAGCTTCAGCGGTTCGGCGAAATGCATGCGTTGCGGCGTGACAATGCCGACGGAGTCGTTCGGCGCATCGGCGACGCTCAATACTGCGGCAGGAGGAGCAACATCGGTCATGGAGCAGGCCCGTTGGCGACAGGCATGAAAAAACCCGACTGGCGATGCGTCATTGCAACGCGGCCAAATCGGGCTTTTCGCGGAGACTCCGCGCGGTGGATGCCGGGCATCGACCAACCTCTTTAGCCGCATTTATATTGGCGGCAAGGCTGGTTCCGGCTCGTATTTCCCGGAATCTTCCCTGCTACCGCGCGCCCGCAAGCCAGTCATCAAATCGGCGCGACACGGCGATTATAGTGCAAGTCGGCCCGGCGGGTCACCGGCGGCGATTCACCCCAGCAGTACGCGCAACTGGCCGTCGATGTACTCGCCGGGCAGCTTGCGGAAGCCGCTCTTCGCGTAGCGGTGCCAGTGTCCCTGCACGCTGGCCATGATCAGCGCGGCGCGCACGGGGATATCGGCATCGGACGGAAACGCGCCCTGCGTGACGGCCACCTTCAGGCACTGGCGCAGCGAGGCCTCGATGCGATCGACCATCTGGTTGATCCGCTCCTGCAGCCGCTCGTGTTCGCCGACCAGCGCCTCGCCGGTCAGCACGCGCGTCATGCCCGGATTCTTCTCCGCGAACGACAGCAGCATGCGCACGATCGCCTGCGCCTGGCGCAGGCCGTGTTCTTCCTGCAGCGTGATCTGGTTCACGAGGCCGAAGACGGTCTGCTCGATAAACGCGATCAGGCCCTCGAACATCTGCGCCTTGCTCGCGAAGTGGCGGTACAGCGCGGCCTCCGATACCGAGAGGCGCGCGGCCAGCGCCGCGGTCGTGATCTTTTCCCCGCGCGGATGCTCGAGCATGCCGGCCAGCGTCTGCAGGATCTGGATGCGGCGTTCCCCCGGACGCGGCCGCTTGCGCGCCGACGTGCCCTCCGCCCCGGCTTCCGTCTCGGCCAGTTCGGCGGCGACCTGCGCGCCAGCCTGGTTTCCCGATTCGCTCCCCATGTGTCGTGCGATGGTTTGATTCATGACCCAGTACCTTTTTATTGTTTGATGAGGTGATCCAGCGATTGTACTTTTTTGTTCACATAACGTGGCCGGTTGACCACACGGGCACGCACCCGAGGCGCCGAATCGGGCTGCGACTGTGGCGCGCGGACATCGCTCGTACCCACTTCGCCTGCCTGCCGTCCCCCATTCGGGGGTACCTGGCTTTCCGCCGCCACCAGCGTCACCGACCGCTCCTGCGTGACGTGCGCGGCATGCCGCGCGTCCTCTTCGGCGATCGTCGCGCGCATGGCCGCGTCGTCGTTCGTGGCGGTCACGGGCACCGCATGCGGCCGCGACGGCGCCAGCGTGCGCAGATGCCCGGTGATCCAGGCGGTCCGGATGCCCGTGCCCGCATAGTGCTTCAGGTGGGACAGCGTGTCCTCGACCAGAATGGCGCGGTGCGCGGGCACGCGCGCGCGCGCCAGCCACCGGCGCAGCATGCGCCGATCGGGCTTGGGCCGCAAATGGCCGTGCACCCACATGTCCTCCACGGCAATCACCCGCTCGAAAAAACGGTCGATGCCGGCAATCGCCATGACCGCGCGCGCGTAGTCGCGCGGCGCGTTCGTGATCAGGATCTTGCGGCCCGGCAACCGGCGCAGATGCGCGGCAAGCCCACGCTGCACCCGCACCATGTCGCCGAGTTCGGGAAACGCGTGGGCCGCGCGCAGGAAGTCGTCGGGATCCACGCCATGATGTCGGATCATACCCAGCAATGTCGCGCCGTACCGTTGCCAATAATCAACACGGACCTGGCTGGCGGTGGCGGCATCGGTGTCGAGCACGCGCGCGACATATTCGGTCATCAGCCGGTTGATGGCCGGGAAGATCGCGTGGGAGGCGTCGTGCAGCGTGTTGTCGAGGTCGAACAGCCACACGTCGGGGCCGGACAGGTTGCCGGCCGGGCGTCGTACGACGCGGGCGGCAAGGCGCTTGCCCGCGAGCGGCGTCCGCGTGAGGGCGCGGCGCGAGATCGGTTGTCTGGAGTTCACGCCGGGAGAGGAAAAAGAGGGGGAAGGGGGAGGACGTCCGATAGCGCCCGGCCGCCCCCGAGGGTGCTCAGTGCGAGCGGATCAGCGTACCGAACGCCTGTTCGGTCAGGATTTCGAGCAGCAGCGAATGCTCGATGCGGCCGTCGATGATGTGCACCGAGTTCACGCCGCTCTTGGCGGCGTCGAGCGCCGACGAGATCTTCGGCAGCATGCCGCCCGAGATCGTGCCGTCCGCGAACAGCTCCTCGATCTCGCGCGCGGACAGGTCGGTCAGCAGGTTGCCCTTCTTGTCCATCACGCCCGGGATATTGGTCATCATGACCAGCTTCTCGGCCTTCAGGATCTCGGCCATCTTGCCCGCGACCACGTCCGCGTTGATGTTGTACGCCTGGCCATCGTCGGAGAAGCCGATCGGCGAGATCACGGGGATGAACGCGTCGTCCTGCAGCGCGCGCACCACGGCCGGGTTGATCGCCTCGATATCGCCCACGTAGCCGATGTCGAGGAAGGCGCCCGGGTTCTCGCGGTCCGGCATCTGCAGGCGCTTGGCGCGGATCAGGCCGCCGTCCTTGCCCGTGAGGCCCACGGCCTGGCCGCCGTACTGGTTGATCAGCATCACGATGTCCTGCTGGACTTCGCCGCCGAGCACCCATTCCACGACTTCCATGGTTTCCTCGTCGGTCACGCGCATACCCTGCACGAACGTGCCGACCTTGCCGATCTTTTTCAGCGCGTCATCGATCTGCGGACCGCCGCCGTGCACGACCACCGGGTTCATGCCGACGAGCTTCAGCAGGATCACGTCGCGCGCGAACCCGTGCTTGAGCTTCTCCTCGGTCATGGCGTTGCCACCGTACTTGACCACGATGGTCTTGCCGTGGAACTTGCGGATATAGGGCAGCGCCTCGGCCAGAATCTCGGCCTTGAGCGCAGGCGCAATAGCGGCAATCGAGGTGGTGGCAGGCCCGGGATGGTCGTCGGTCATGGCTGGAAGACTTGAATGTTTCAACAGGTAAGATGGCAATGGCTGGCGCGCGTGGCATTTCCGCCGCTTTGCAGCCGCGCACCGAGACAGGCGCCGATTTTAAAACAAGTTCGCGCGGGCTCGACAACAATCGAGAACGATCGCGCCTGTAAAAGATGTCACCACCTATGACCGACCCCACCCACACCGCCACGGTTCCCGAGGCACTGGCCAGCCGCTGCAGCCAGTGCGGCGCGGCGTTCGTGTGCGGCTACGTCGCCGGGCTCTCCACCTGCTGGTGCGCGCAGGAGCCGTTCCTGCCCGCCAGCGGACTCGTGCCGGACCAGCTGTGCCTGTGCCCCGATTGCCTGCGGAAAAGGAAAGCCGCGCTGGTAAATCGTCCGGACGAATGTCACAATCGCACAAGACTAACCTGACATTCGTCCGACGAATAAATATGAACAGCCTGCGCGGAATCGATCTCAACCTGCTCGTCGTGCTCGAGGCACTGCTCGCGGAACGCCATATCTCGCGCGCGGCGCTGCGGCTGCAGCTGAGCCAGCCCGCGGTCAGCCATTCGCTGGGCCGGCTGCGCCAGTTGCTCGACGATCCCCTGCTCGTGCGTGGCCAGGGCGGCCTCGTGCTGACGCCGCGCGCGCATGAACTGGCGGCACCGCTCGCCGAGGCCCTCGCGCAGGTGCGCATCCTGCTCGGCCCCACGAGCTTCCAGCCATCCACCGCGCGCCGTACGTTCCGGCTCGCGATGTCCGACTACGGGGCGCTCGTGGTGCTCCCGCATCTGCTGCGCACGCTGCGCAAGGCCGCGCCGAACGTCGATCTGACGGTGTCGCAGGCCAGCCGCGAAGCGATGACCGCGCAGGTGGCGGACGGCGAGGCGGACCTGGCCATCGGCGTGTTCGCCTACCGGCCCGAAGGCGTGCGGGAGACACCGCTGTTCGAGGATGGGTATGCCTGTGTGGTGGATGCCGCGACAGTGCGCGACAACGGCCGGCTCGATCAGGTGGCCTACCTCGCGCGTTCGCACGTGCTGGTGGCGAATGCCAGCGAGCCCATGGACGCGATCGATACCGCCGTGGCGAAGCTCGGCGGCCGCCGCAAGATCGCCTGCACGGTTCCGCACTGGAGCGTCGCCCCCGCGCTGATCGCGGGGACCAACCTCGTGCTGACCACCGCGCGCCGCACGCTGGCGGCCATCGAGGACGACGCGCGTTACGCGGTGTTCGCGCCGCCGTTCAAGTCCGATGCACTGCCGGACTTTACCTGCAGCATGCTGTGGCACGCGCGCGCCGAGGCGGATCCCGGCCACACATGGCTGCGCGAACGTGTGGCGCAGGCGGCCGCGCTCGTCGCGCAGGCCGGCCAGTCGCCGGCCGAGGCGCCGATCAGCCTCCGGGGCTGACCGGTGCCGGGCTGATCAATGCTTATGGTCGCCGTGGGCCATGCCGCCCGCGGGCGCACCCGGCTGCGCCGCCTGCGCGGTCAGGTCGCGCACCTCGGCGGTCACACGCTGTTCGACGACCTTGCCGCCCTGCTCGATCTTCAGCGTCAGCGGCACCTTGTCGCCGGCCTTCAGCTGCGTCTTCAGGTCCATCAGCATCACGTGATACCCGCCGGGCTTGAGCTCGACGTTCTGCATCTTCGGCAGATCGAGCGAACCGACCGGACGCATGCGCATCACGTTGTTCTCCATCTTCATCTCGTGCAGCTCGGCGGTGCCGACCGGCGACGACACGCCCACGAGCTTCGCGGCGTCGTGCGCGTGAATGGTCATGAACGCGCCCGAGGCGGTCTGCGCGGGCACCGTGCCACGCACCCAGGCGTTGGTGACATCGACCTGGGCGAAGGCCGCGCCGCTGGCGAAGAGCGCGGCGGCAGACATCACGGCCAACGCCGCGCGGGGAAAGGCTTGCATCTTGTACGTCTCCATGGAAAGCAGACATTAGACCATGAGACCACGGCCTCCCGCCCGGCGTCAGGGCATGGGGACCATCGTCGAACCGCATAGTCTGGCAGCGCGCGGGATACGTCAGAATGCGGCACGGTGTCGCATCCGCCAAAGCGGTGCGATGGCATTGTTACACTCGCGTCATGGGCCGAGCGTGCCCCGCGCCCGTTCCTCCATTCCAGTGATCACGAACTTGTTCCCGCCCTCCCTCGCCACGTGGCTCTCCATGCCCGGCGTCGTTCCCGAGCGTCACAGCCTGGTCAGCCTGAGGCGTCTGTCGCGGCTGCGGTGGGCCCTGCTCGCGGGGCAGGCGCTGCTGCTCGTCTCGTGCGAGTCCGTGGCGGGCATCATCCTGCCGTACAAGCCGCTGCTGCTGCTGTTCGGCCTGCAGACGCTGTTCAATCTGCTCACCACGCTGCGGCTGCGCGGACTGGCCGCGCGCAGCGGCGCACCGGCCGACGCCGAGCTGATGGCGCAGATGATGGTGGACCTGACCGCGCTCTCGGCCATCCTGTTCTTCACGGGCGGCGCGACCAATCCGTTCGTCTCGTTCTATCTGCCGGGCCTGGCGATCGCCGCGGCCATCCTGCCCTGGCGCCTCGTCGCGGCGCTCGCGCTCTATGCGCTCGCGTGCTATTCGCTACTGCTGCTCGAGTACGTGCCGCTGAACCTGCACAACCCCGACAACGCGGTGAACTATCACCTCGCGGGCATGTGGCTCAACTTCGTGGCCAGCGCGGTGATGATCGCGTTCTTCGTCGCGCGGCTCTCGGGCGTGCTGCGCCAGCGCGACGCCGAGCTGAATCTCGCGCGCGAACAGCTGCTGCGCGAAGCGCGCGTGGAGGCACTGAACAACCAGGCCGCCGCGGTCGCGCACGAGATCGGCACCCCGCTGGCCACGCTCGCGGTGATCGCGGGCGAGCTGCGCGCGGACGCGGACGATGCCGGCCGCGGCAACACCGCGATCGCCGGCTATCTGCCGGACCTGCGCACGATGGAACAGCAGCTCGACCTGTGCCGCTCGATTCTCGCGCGCCTTCGCGAAGACCACGCCACGCTGGCGCCGCAGCGCATCGGCACGTGGCTGGCCGCGTTCGCGGAACGCTGGCAGCTGCGGCATCCGCAGGCCACGCTGCGCGCGGTCGCCAGCGCCGAGGCCGCGCGGCACGCGGTGGACGTCGCGCGCGTGGGGCAGATCCTGACGATCCTGCTCGACAACGCCGCGCGCAGCCAGCAGGCGGCGGGCCGCGCGATGCATGCGGCGCCCGCGCTGCGGCTCGACCTGTCGCTCGTGCAGGACCATCGCGGCGCGCACGAGGGTGCGGGCCTGCCGGAGCTCTCGTGCTGCGTCACCGACCGCGGCACGGGCATTCCCCCGGCCATCCGCGCCCGCCTCGGCGAAGCCCCCGTCGCGAGCACGCATGGCGGCCAGGGCATCGGCCTGTACCTGGCACAGAGCGCCGCGCGCCAGCTTGGCGGACAACTGGCGTGGCACGACAACCCCGGCGGCGGTACCGTCGCCGAACTGCGCCTGCCCCTCGCCGTCACGACCCCCGACCTCGACGCCTCGCCGTCCGAACTCCAAACGTAAAGCCGCAATGACCGACGCTCCCGCAATCGTTCCCGTGGATCCCCTGGCCGGCACGCCCTTCCTGGTCGTCGATGACGACGAGGTGTTCGCGGGCACGCTGTCGCGCGCGCTCACGCGCCGCGGCTATGCGGTACAGGTCGCGCACAACGGCGCCACCGCGCTCGCGCTGGCCGCGCGCACCGCGTTCGCGTACGTCACGCTGGACCTGCATCTGGGGCCGCCCGCGGAAGCGGCCGGCACCGCGCCGGCGGAATCGGGACTGCATCTGGTGGCGCCGCTGCGCACGGCGTTGCCCGACGCGCGCATCCTCGTGCTGACGGGATATGCGAGCATCGCCACGGCCGTGGCGGCCGTGAAGCAGGGGGCGGACGAGTATCTGGCCAAGCCGGCCAACGTGGATTCGATCCTGACCGCGCTGATGGCGGGGATCTCGGAAGATGCGGCCGAGGCCGCGCTCGAGGAACCGGTGCCGCTATCGGTGGCTCGGCTCGAGTGGGAGCATATCCAGCGCGTGCTCACCGAGCACAACGGCAATATTTCCGCGACGGCGCGCGCGCTGAACATGCATCGGCGCACGCTCCAGCGCAAGCTCGGGAAGCGTCCCGTGCAGCGCTGACCGGTGGCCGCGCCCGACGGGTTCGGCTTACAGGCGCAGCTGCACGTAGTCCCAGCCCAGATCGTCGTGCGCGCCGTTGGCCTCCGAGGCGATGCGCAGCGCATCGCTCGCGTGGCGGTCGGCCAGCGTGACGAGCTTGCCCGCATCCATCGCCATCGTGGCCATCGCGGCTGACGACCCCGCGTCGGCGGACTTGCCCGCGCGCGGATCCACGACCGCCGGCGCCGAGGCGGGCAGATCGGTGGGAATCGTGGAAGGGATCGTCGAAGGCAGCGGCAGCGTGATCGTCGTGGCGCCGGCCGAGGCCTCGGGCGCTGCCGTGCTGGCATTGGCGGGCGTCACCATCGGACGCACGCACAGGAACACGGTGGCGGCCGTCAGCGCGGCCAGCAGCATGGCCGAGGCCAGCGCGACGCGGCGCGTTCGAACCTGATTGCGTTTGTAGAACAGATTGCGCGACATGAATGCTCCCCGGAGTCGTCTCGATGAGATGCGGGTCGCTCCCATCGACGCTCGTTACCATTGAAGGTGCGCAAGCGTCTCATCCGTGGGCCATGTGCGCCAGTGGACTTACCAAGTTTTACGAAGCTTACCGGACGCGGTGGTTCCCGTGCATTCGTGTACCTTCGCGTACGATGCCGCCGCGTTCCCGCTTCCGTGCGAAGCGGGAACGCACCGTGGCTTACAGCACGTAGCGCGACAGGTCCTCGTTGCCGGCGAGGTCGCCCAGGCGCTCTTCGACATACGCGGCATCGATCGTCACGGTCTGGCCCGACGACTTGCCCGCGTTGAACGACAGGTCCTCGAGCAGGCGCTCCATGACCGTGTACAGGCGGCGCGCGCCGATGTTCTCGACCTTCTCGTTGACCGAGAACGCGATCTCGGCCAGGCGGCGGATACCGTCCGGCGCGAACTTCAGATCGACCTCTTCGGTGGCGAGCAGGGCCTGGTACTGCTTGGTCAGGCTCGCGTCGGTCTGCGTGAGAATGGCCTCGAAGTCCTGCACCGACAGCGATTCCAGTTCCACGCGGATCGGGAAGCGGCCCTGCAGTTCGGGAATCAGGTCGCTCGGCTTCGACAGATGGAACGCGCCCGATGCGATGAACAGGATATGGTCGGTCCGGATCATGCCGTACTTCGTGTTCACGGTCGTGCCTTCCACCAGCGGCAGCAGATCGCGCTGCACGCCCTGGCGCGACACCTCGCCGCCGCCCACGTCGCTGCGGCTCGCGATCTTGTCGATCTCGTCGAGGAACACGATGCCGTTCTGCTCGACGTTGGCGATGGCCTTGAGCTTGAGCTCCTCTTCATTGACGAGCTTCGCGGCCTCTTCGTCGATCAGCAGCTTGAACGCTTCCTTGACCTTCATCTTGCGGCGATGCTTCTTGCCCTGGCCCAGCCCGGCGAACATCGTGCGGATCTGCTCGGTCATGTCCTCCATGCCCGGCGGCCCCATGATGTCCATGCTCGGCGCGCCCGCGGCCACCTCGAGCTCGATGTCCTTGTCGTCGAGCGAGCCCTCGCGCAGCTTCTTGCGGAACGCCTGGCGCGTGTTCGAGTCCTTGTCCTCGCCCTGCGCGAAGCCGATATCGCGCGGCGGGGGCAGCAGCACGTCGAGCAGGCGGTCCTCGGCGGCGTCTTCCGCCTTGGTGCGGACCTTCTTGGTCTCCGACTCGCGCGTCTGCTTCACGGCCATCTCGGCCAGATCGCGCACGATCGTATCGACGTCGCGGCCGACGTAGCCCACTTCCGTGAACTTGGTCGCCTCGATCTTGATGAACGGCGCGTCGGCCAGCTTGGCCAGGCGGCGCGCGATCTCGGTCTTGCCGACGCCGGTCGGTCCGATCATCAGGATGTTCTTCGGCGTGATTTCCTGGCGCAGCGGGTCCTGAACCTGCTGGCGGCGCCAGCGGTTGCGCAGCGCCACGGCCACGGCCTTCTTGGCCTTGTTCTGGCCGATGATGTGCTTGTCGAGTTCGGAAACGATTTCCGACGGGGTCATGGTATGCGACATGGGAATCCGTTCAGAGCGACGCTTACTCGAGCGTCTCGATGACGAAATTGGTATTCGTGTAGATGCAGAGTTCGCCGGCGATGGTCAGCGACTTCTCGACCACGTCCTTCGCGGACAGGTCGGTGTTCTCCATCAGCGCCTTGGCGGCGGACTGCGCGTACACGCCGCCCGAGCCGATGGCCGCGATGCCGCCTTCGGGGTCGAGCACGTCACCGTTGCCGGTAATGACGAGCGTGGTGTCCTTGTCCGCGGTAATGAGCATGGCCTCGAGCCGGCGCAGCGCGCGGTCCGAGCGCCAGTCCTTGGCGAGGTCCACCGCCGCGCGGGTCAGGTTGCCCTGGTACTTTTCGAGCTTGGCCTCGAAGCGGTCCAGCAGCGAGAACGCATCGGCCGTGCTGCCGGCAAACCCGACCAGCACCTTGCCGTTGTAGATACGGCGCACCTTGCGCGCCGAACCCTTCATGACGATATTGCCCAGAGTGACCTGGCCATCACCGCCCAGCGCGACCTGGTTGCCGCGGCGGACGCTGACGATGGTAGTGCCGTGATACTGTTCCATGGTGCCTCGTTGATGTCTGTCAGGTCGGTAGGTGGCGCCACCGGCGCGGCTTTCAAGGGGGACGCGAAATTCCCAATATAGGCACAAAAAAAAGGCCATGCCTCGCGGCATGGCCTTTGGTGTTGCAGCGTCGGCGCTCAGTCCGCGTAGACGCCCGCCTTCTTGATGACCGGCGTCCACTTGTCGATTTCCGACGCGAGGAACACGCGCAGCGAGTCCGGCGTGGCGCGCTGGGCCGGCACGGCCTCGGCACCGAGTTCCGCCATCTTGGCGCGGAACGTCGGATCGGTTACCGACTTCTGCAGCGCGGCCGACAGCTTGTCGATCACGGCCTTCGGCGTGCCCTTCGGCGCGTACATCGCGTGCCAGATCTTGACTTCCACGCCCGGCAGGCCCTGTTCGGCCGCGGTCGGAATGTCCTTGAACGCTTCCACGCGACGCTGCTGCATGGCCGCGTACGGCTTCAGCGAACCCGCCTTCAGCTGGCCGGCGATATTGGTCGTCTGGTCGCACATCAGGTTGACCTGGCCGCCCAGCACATCGGTCAGCGCCGGCGCGGTGCCCTTGTAGGGCACGGTGGTCAGTTCGGTCTGGATCGCGCTCTGGAACAGCAGGCCGCACAGGTGCGAGGCCGAGCCGATACCGGCGTTGGCCAGCGACAGCTTGCTGGCATTGGCCTTCACGTACGGCAGCAGTTCCTTGAACGTGGCCGGCGGCAGGTTCTTGTTGCCGACCATCACCATCGGCACGTCGGCGATCTCGCCGACCATCTCGAAGTCCTTGAGCGGGTCGAAGCCCAGGTTCCGGTACAGCGCCGGTGCCGTGGACATGCCGATATGGTGGATCAGGATGGTGTAGCCGTCGTTCTTGGCCTGCACGACCTTCTTGGCGCCGATGGTGCCGCCGGCGCCACCGAGGTTCTCGATCACGATCGTGGTGCCCAGATGCTTGGACATGATCGCCGTGAGTTCACGGGAGACCTTGTCGGTCGGGCCGCCGGCCGCGAACGGCACCACGGCCTGCACGGGCTTGCTGCCCGGGAAATCCTGCGCGAACGTACCCGTCGATGCCACCACGCCGGCAACTGCCAGCGCGGCCGCGAAATGTACTGCAACTCGTTTCATCATGCTCTCCTGTATTCCCTGCTCCAGTGCCTCGAGACCGCCGTTTGCCGTCGGACGCCCGCGTGTTGCGGATCTTTCCGGTCGTGCGATCCATATCGGAAGCGCACGAGTGACCATCGGCAAAATGTATGGGTGGAAGGCGGCCACCAGCCCCGCGTACAGGCGGAGCCGGAGGTGGATGTTAGCCGCCGCGAACAACGCGCAGGTAGCGGGGTTAACCCGCGAGAAACGCACATCTGGACGGCGCATTCGGAGCACGCGGTCGCGGATGCGCTTCCGCAACTGAATTGCATCGAAGGGGGCCCTATGGTTAAATGGCCCGCATGACCCGCCCCACTTTGCATTCCGCGCCTCAGGCCGCTCCGCACGACGTCGCGCAGGAGCGTCTGCGCCTGCTCGGCGCTCGCGTGACGCAGCCGCGCGTGGCCATCCTGGCGTGCCTGATCGGCAGCGACGACGCCATGACGCACCAGGCCGTGATCGACACCCTGCCCGCCGAGGCCGGCGTGGACCGCGTCACCGTCTACCGCGTGCTCGACTGGCTGGTCGAGCAGGGCATCGCGCAGAAGCGCGCGGGCAACGACCGCGTCTTCCGCTTCAGCCTCGTCGAGCACGAGGCCGCGCGCGCGCAGGTGCACCGCCAGCACAGCCACTTCCATTGCACGCGGTGCGACCGCACCTATTGCCTCGAAGCCGCGGGCGCGCCGCCGCGCGTGGCCACGCCGAAGGTGCCGAGCGGTTTTGCCGTCGAGCACGTGGAGCTGACCGTCAACGGCGTCTGCGCCGAATGCGGCAAACGCATCGAGGCCGGCGCGCACGCGCACTGAAGGCGGCATCGATTTATCTATCGGACTCGGAGAACAACATGTCCAAAATGATCCCGGTCACGATCCTGACCGGCTTCCTCGGCAGCGGCAAGACGACGCTGCTCAAGCGAATTCTCAACGAACAGCACGGCATGAAGATCGCCGTGATCGAGAACGAATTCGGCGAGGAGAACATCGACAACGAAATCCTCGTGCAGGATGGCCGCGAACAGATCGTGCAGATGAGCAACGGCTGCATCTGCTGCACGATCCGCGGGGACCTCGTGCAGGCCTTGTCCGATCTGCTCACGCGCCGCGACGCGGGCGAGTTCGACTTCGACCGCGTCGTCATCGAGACGACGGGCGTGGCCAATCCGGGCCCGGTCGCACAGACGTTCTTCATGGACGAGGAAATCGCCGCGCGCTATCTGCTGGATGCGGTGATCACGCTCGTCGACGCGAAGCACGCCAACATGCAGCTCGACAAGCAGGAAGAGGTGCAGCGCCAGGTCGGCTTTGCCGATGCGATCTTCATCACCAAATCGGACCTCGTCGACGAAAAGGAGGTGGCCGACCTGCGCCACCGCCTGCTCCACATGAATCCGCGCGCGCCGATCCGCACCGCGCATTTCGGTGAAGCGCCGATCGACACGATCTTCGACCTGCGTGGCTTCAACCTCAACGAGAAGCTCGAGATCGACCCCGACTTCCTGCGCGCCGACGATCACGACCACGACCATGACCACGATCATGGCCACGTGCATGACGAGCACTGCGGCCACGACCATCACGACCATGGCCACGGTCACGCGCACGACCACCACCATCATCACCACCACACCGACCGCATCGCCTCGTTCGTGTTCCGCAGCGACAAGCCGTTCCACTACGGCAAGCTCGAGGAATTCCTGTCGGGCATCCTGTCGGTCTATGGCGAGAAGCTGCTGCGCTACAAGGGCGTGCTCTATATGGATGGGGTGGACCGCAAGGTCGTGTTCCAGGGCGTGCACCAGCTGATGGGCAGCGATATCGGCGCCAAGTGGGCCGACGAGACGCCGGTCACCAAGATGGTGTTCATCGGTGTGGATCTGCCGCGCGAGGCGATCCTGAAGGGGCTCGAAAGCTGCCTGGCCTGACCTGACGGCATCCGGCACCATCCGACCGGGGGGCTTCGCCAGTGGCGATGCCCCCTTTTGTCCTTTTCTGCCTGTCCCGTCACATGGGGGCCCGGCGGTCATCGGGAAAAATCCTGTGCGCTTGTCCGGCTTTCTCCCATATCTCCGAAAAATTTGTTCAAGTACAATAAGCCGGATTTGATACGGGCGGCGCACCTTTGAGCCGTTACCCGTATTGGCAGGGCGGCGGGTCGTCGTCTACACGAGGCGGGCCGCCTGCAGGTGCGGTCGCAGTGCTTCGTGCGGAGACCGCCAATCCGCCGTGAGGCACCTCCGGTTCGCGCCGCGTTACGTTTTGCGTGTTTGCTTTGCGTGATGTAACGTCACTAAACGTCACTTACCCGACGCGAGAGAGAGAGGTGTCCCCATGACAGCCGCAACAAAAACCAAGGAAAGCCGCAGCAAGACTGTTACTGCCGCGGCAGCGACACCAAAGGCGCAGCCTGCGAAGGCAACGCCGACTCCACGTGGCAGTACGGCGCAGGCCGAGGCGGGGGAGGCCAAGGGAGGCACGCGAAGCAGCAAGACTGCAGCCAGCCAGAGTGAAACGACCGCACCGCGCAAGCGGGCGGCCACCGCACCCGAGCGGACGGAGACGCCGCCGGTCGCATCAACAAGAGAATCAGCAGCAACCATGAGCAGCAACAAACTTCTGACTGAAGCTGAAATCCTGAAGATGAGCGACAAGGATTACATGAACGAGGCGCAGTTGGCCTTCTTCAAGAATCGCCTTGAGCAGCTTCGCGACGAAATTCTCAAGAACGCCGACCAGACCACCGAACACCTGCGCGAAACGGTCATCGTGCCGGATCCGGCGGATCGCGCGACGATCGAGGAAGAGCATGCGCTCGAGCTGCGCACGCGCGATCGCGAGCGCAAGCTGCTGAAGAAGGTCGAACAGTCGCTCCAGCGCATCGAGTCCGGCGACTACGGCTGGTGCGAGGAAACCGGCGAGCCGATCGGCGTGCCGCGCCTGCTGGCCCGTCCGACCGCGACGCTCTCGCTGGAAGCGCAGCAGCGCCGCGAGCTGCGCCAGAAGCTGTTCGGGGACTGAGCCCTCCCGGATCGCACTGACCTACGGCCCGGATCATCCGGGCCGTTTGTGTTTACGCGATGTCCTACCATGGGGAAGCGCCGTGCGTGACTGTCCTCACGGCGGCGTTTCTGATACAGTCGCAACTTTGTTGCAATTACATCCCGCATCATGGCCGATCGCCTGCCCGTCACCGTATTGTCCGGATTCTCCGGTGCCGGGAAGACCGCCCTGCTCGACCACGTTCGCGCCCATGCCGATGGCCTGCGCGTGGCGGCGCTCGCCGACGGGCCGGACCTGCTGACCGAGGTGGAACGCCTGGCGCAAGCGGGCGGCCACGATGCCGTGATCGTCGAGACCGACGCCAGTTCGGAGCCGCTCGCGATCGCCGAACTCTTCGCCTTCGAGGATGCGCACGGCCATGACGATGCCGGGGCCGGCTACCGGCTCGATACGCTGGTCACCGTCGTGGATGCCGCGACGCTGCTGCGCGACTGGCACGACGCGGATTTTCTCGCCGATCGCGGCCTGGCCGAGGCCGGCGACGACCGCACAGTGGTCGATGTGCTCGTGGAGCAGATCGAAGGCTGCGACGTGCTCGTGCTGAACCATACCGACGAGGCCGATGCGGATACGCTCGCCCGCGCCCGTGCGCTGTTGCGCGCGCTCAACCCGCGCGCCGATCTCGTCGAGACGATCCGCGGCGCCGTGCCGGCCGCGCATGTGCTGGACACCGGCCGCTTCGATGTCGACACGACGTTCGCGAACACGGGCTGGCAGCTGGCCCTGCGCGGCGAAGCCCTGCCCGCCGAAGACGGTATCGGTGCCGTCGTCTATCGGCGCCGGCGCCCATTTCATCCGCAACGATTCGCCGATCTGATCCACACCGAATGGATGCGCGAGCACGGCGACGTGCTGCGTTCCAAGGGCCTGTTCTGGCTGGCGTCGCGCATGGACATGGCCGGCGACTGGGCGCAGGCCGGTGGCGTCTGCCGACCCGGCGGTGCCGGCGCATGGTGGGCCTCGCTCGACGACACCGACTGGCCGCAGGACGCCGATGCGCGCGCGGAGATCGAGGCCGAGATGGAAGATCCGTTCGGCGACCGCCGTCAGGAACTCGTGCTGATCGGGCGCGATCTCGATGCGGCCGCGCTGTCGGCATTGCTCGACGCGTGCCTGCTGACCGATGCGGAAGTGGCCGAGGGTCCCGAGGCGTGGGCCGCCTATGCCGATCCGTTCCCGGCCTGGGACGACGGTCACGACCATGGCGACCATGGCGACCATGGCGACCATGACGATCATGGCCATGGCCATGGCGATCACGACCACGATCATGATCACGACGATCAGTGCGGCTGTGGCCATGCGCACTGACGCGGGCCAACTTCTTGCGCGCTGGCGCCACCGCGGCCTCGGTCTCTGGACCGCGCTGTGGCTGGTGCTGTGCCTGCTGCTCGCGCAGCAGGCAGGCCTCGTGCACCGCGTGGTGCACGGCGGGCTGCTCAACACCCCGCTGACCCTCTCCGCCGTCGTGGCGGGACAGGGGCAGGACGCCCATGTGCATCCGCTTGCGCTGAAAATCGCCGGCCATTCCTGCGTGCTGTTCGATGGCGCGACCGTGGCCGACACGCACTTCGGTACCGTCACGCTGCCCATGCTGCGTTTCGGCAAACCGGTCAAGCCCGCCGCGCTTGCGTGGCGCTGGCCCGATCTTCCCGCCCGTCACCCCTTCCATTCGCGCGCCCCACCGGCGCCGCTCGCGTTCGTCTGACCCGCCACGGTCCGCGGCCCTGATTTGCCGGCCGCCGCGCCGGGGCTCCAGCCATATTCCACGTGCCATGCCACGTGTGCCCTGCCGGGGCGCACCGCCGTCGTGTCGACGCCCGTCGTCCGCCGTCGTGCGCGTGCAGTGCCATCCGTCGTGCCACGGTCGTGACAAAAACCGAATCGCGAGCCATGTCTCACAAGAACAAACTCCCGCGCGCGCGCCGCCTCTCCGCGCGCAAGTCTCCCCTCAAGCCCGCCGCCGCCGTCGCGGCGCTGGTCGTCTCCGCGCACGCGTTCGCGCAGGATGCCGCGCCCGCCGCCCCCACGGCGCCGGCCAGCACGCCCGCACCGGCACCGCAGGTGCTCAAGCCCGTCGTCGTCACCGCCAATCCGCTCGGCAGCGACCTCAACGACCTCGTGGCGCCCGTCTCCACGCTTGGCGGCGATGCGCTGACCGTGCGCGCCGACAGCACGCTCGGCGAAACGCTGAACACCCTGCCCGGCGTCTCGTCGAGCTACTTCGGCCCGAACGCGAGCCGCCCGATCATTCGCGGCCTCGACGCGGACCGCATCAAGGTGCTGCAGAACGGCGGGTCCACGATCGACGCTTCCACGCTGTCCTATGACCACGCGGTGCCCATCGATCCGCTCGTGGCGGAGAGCATCGAGGTCGTGCGTGGCCCGGCCGCGCTGATGTACGGCGGCAACGCGCTCGGCGGCGTGGTCAACGTGATCGACAACCGTATTCCGAAGGACCCGATCACGGGCGTGTCCGGCGCGGTCGATTCGAGCGCGACCATCGGCGGCGACAAGGGCCGCAATGCGAGCGGCCTGATCGAGGCCGGCAACGGCAGGTTCGCCGTGCATGCCGACGCGTTCGTGCGGCAGACCAGCGACCTCAAGATTCCGGGCTTCGCGCGCAGCGGCAACGCGCGCGCCACGCAGCCGCTCCCCGAAGGGGAAACGGAGAGCTACGGCCATATCCCCAACACCAACGCGCATCAGGAAGGCGGCGCGCTCGGCGGTTCGTACACGTGGGCCGACGGCTTTATCGGGGCCGACTACTCGACGTATCGCAACGACTACGGCACGCCGGCCGAAGCCGACGCGCGCATCAAGATGCGGCAGGACCGCTTTGGCGTCGCGGGCGAGGCGCGCAATCTGTCCAATGCCACGGGCGGCATCATCGAGTCGGTCAAGGGCAACTTCAGCTACACCGACTACGAGCATCGCGAGATCGAGGACGGCGAGACGGGCACCACGTTCAAGAGCCATGGCTGGGATGCGCGGCTGGAGGCCAAGCACGGCAAGATCGGCAACATGACGGGCGTGATCGGCACGCAGTTCGGGCACACCGACTTCTCCGCGCTCGGCGAGGAAGCGTTCGTGCCGAGCACGCGTACCGACAATGCCGCGGTGTTCGTGTTCGAGGAACTGCCGCTGACGGCATCCGGCGACCTCAAGCTGAACCTCGGCGGTCGCCTCGACCACACGACGGTGAAGGCCAGCGCGAATGGCAGCGATCGTTTCGCCGATGCCGAGCGGACCTTCAACGCGGGCAGCGCGTCGGCGGGTCTGCTGTACAAGGTCAACCCGGTCTGGTCCGTGACCAGCAACCTGTCGTACACGGAGCGCGCGCCGACGTTCTACGAGCTCTATGCCAACGGGCCGCACCTGGCCACGGGCACGTTCGAGGTGGGCGATCCCAATGCGAACAAGGAACGCGCCACGTCGATCGACCTCGGGCTGCGCTTCAACCAGGGGCCGCATAGCGGTAGCGTCACGGGCTACTACAGCCGCTTCCAGAACTACCTCGCGCTCGTGAACTCCGGGCAGTTCCGCGACGAAGAAGGCAATGCCGCGCCGGCGGGCAACGGTGCGTTGCCCGTGTTCCAGTACCTCGGTGTGCCGGCCACGTTGTGGGGCTTCGAGGCCGAGGGCAAGACGCGCCTGCTCCAGAAGATGCTCACCACGAGCGATACGCTGGACTTTGCCGCGCGCGCGGACTACGTGCATGGCGAGAATCGCGACACCGGCGAGGCACTGCCGCGCCTGTCGCCGCTGCGTCTCGGCGGGTCGCTGATCTACGGGGCGGGCCCCTGGGGAGCGCGCGTGAACGTCGATTGGTACGCGCGCCAGAGCCGTGTACCGACGGACGATACGCCCAGCGATGCCTATACGATGCTCGGCGTGGCGCTGACCTACAAGTTCAAGGTCTCGCGCACGCAGACGCTCGTGTATCTGCGAGGCGATAACCTGACCAACACCGAGGCGCGCAGCGCGACGTCGATCCTGCGGGATATCGCGCCGCTGGCGGGGCGGAGCGTGCGGGTGGGGTTCAAGACGACGTTCTGACCGGGAAGGCCTCAACCCGGGATCATCGAATACACGGCCGCCGCGATCGGGCGGCCGTTCAGGATCAGCCGGTTGCGCGCGATGCATTCGAATTGCGCGCCGATCTTCTCCGCCACGGCGCGGCTGGCGAGGTTTCCCTCCGCGGCCACGACCTCGATGCGTGTCAGCCCCAGCCCGTGAAAACCGTGGCACGCCATCATCGACGCGGCACCCGCCGCGATGCCGCGCCGCTGCCGCGATTGCCGGATCCAGTAACCGAGGTTGCCCAGGTTGTCCTCGCGCCGGATCTGGTTGATCGCGACGCCGCCGTACAGCACGCGCCCATCGGGCGAGAACACGCCGACGTCGAACGCGACGCCGTCCTCCATATTGGTTTCGCAGCGGGCAAACCACTCGTGCGCGTCGTAGAGGCCATAGTCGGGATACGCCCAGGGCATCCACACGCCCACCGTCGCCATCGATTCGCGTACCGCGCCGACCATCTGCGATGCATCGCTCGCACGAAATGGCCGCAGCAGGAAGTCGCGAGCCTTGAGCGGCGGCATCAGCATGGCGTCAGTCCCGGTTCAGTATCTGATCGCCATCGACCGCAAGCGCTCCGACGCGGACAAGTCCCCGCAGCGCATCCTCGCAGATCGCCGCGAGCGATTCGCCCGGCATGTAGCGCGCCTGGATGCGCGACATCAGCGGCGTCGCGCCGAACCAGTCGAGCAACGCCGCGCGCGTCATCCGCTGCGCGGCCAGCATCCGGAACTTCACGAGCACCTTGATCGCGTTCGTCGCATTGCGCAGCGGATCGTCGCGCAGATAGGCGAGCCGGCCGCGCGCGCGTTCGAGCGCGCCCGCGACGTCCGTGAACACGGCACCATGGCCGGGAATCACCACCCGCACATCGAGCGACGCGATCCGCGCGAGCACCGCCTGCTGCTCGGCAAACCCGCTCTCGCCATCGAGCTCGGGAAAGATCACGCCGAAGCCGTTCTCCCACAGCGCATCGCCAGAGATCAGGATGCCGTGGGCGGGCGCGAACAGCATGACCGCATGCGGATCGTGCCCGGGCGCCCCCACCACGTTCCAGTCGATGCCGCCGAGCCGCAGCGCATCGCCATCGGCGAGCACGTCGTCGAACGTAAAACGCGCGCATTGCTGCCCCGTGGCGCGATACGACAGCGCCTCCTCGTCCCACGCGGCCACGGCGTCCGCTTCCGCCGCCGGAATGCGCGTGTGCGGCTGCCAGCGTGCCTGCAGGCTCGCGTTGCCGCCGCAGTGGTCGGAATGCAGATGGGTGTTGACGAGCCGGCGCAATGGCCGGCCGCCGAGCGCGGCTTCCACGAGCGCCACCGTCTGCGAGGCGTGCGTGACGTAGCCGCTGTCGATCAGCGTGGCGCCATCCTCCTCGTCGAACGTGAGGACATTGTTGGCCGAGAGCCAGCCGCGCTCCAGCACACGTAACGACGGCGGGAGCGGCGGCGTGCTCATGGCGCGGTTTCCCGCAGCCAGCGCAGGCGATCGGGCAGCTCCGCCCAGATCGCGCGGCGCGCGGCGTCGTCCGCGCCGGACCATGCCGCAATCTCGTCGATCGTGCGCAAGCAGCCTTCGCAGTAGCCGGAGGCCGCATCCATGCGGCAGACGTTGATGCACGGCGACGGCACGGGCGAGCCCGTCAGCGCGGCGTCGGCAGCGTGTTCCAGTTCGGCCAGCGATCGCGTGCACACGGTCATGGCGTCAGCCCGTCATGCGCGCGGCTTTTGCCGCGATCTTGTCGTTGAAACGCGCAGCGTCGATCAGATGCCGTTCGTGCACGCCCTCGGAGATCTTGTCCTCGCCGTCCCACGCGGTCAGCGCGAACCGCAGCTTGCGGCCTTCGACGGCAACCAGCTCGCCCTTGACCGTCACCGCCATGCCCGGCGGCGTCGCGGCCAGATGCGAGAAGTTCACGAGCGTGCCGAGCGACTGCTCGCGCGGCCAGTCGAGGTAGTCGCGCAGCATCTGCAGGCACGCGCATTCCATGATGCCGACCATATACCCCGTGGCCAGCACGTCGGGCATGTCGGCACACCCGGGAATATCGTCGTACAGGTTCGGCACGGTGGCCTTCGGCGGCACCACGTACTGCCACTCGAACGCAATGCCGGGCCGCAGCCCGCTGGCCGCGCTCAAGCCGCCGGCGCCGCCGGCGCTCACGACGCCACCTCGCCGTTCACCGGCTGCACGAACTGCGCGACGTCGGCCACCTCGGCTCCCGTCATCGTCTGCAGCTGGGCCGGCGTCAGGTTGAACACCGCATGCGGATGGCCGGCGGCGGCCCAGACGCTCTCGTACTGGAACAGGTCCCGGTCGAGCAGCATCACCGGTGCCACCGCGTGGCCGATCGGGCAGACGCCACCGATCGCATATCCGGTCTTCTCGCGCACGAAACGCGCATCGGCCTTGCCCAGCGCCCCCACGCGCGCGGCCACCTTGGCCTCGTCGACGCGATTGCTGCCACTCGCGATCACGAGCACGGGCACGTCGTCCGCCACGCGGCGGAAGATGATCGACTTGGCAATCTCCGCCACGGAGCAGCCCAGGCCGGCCGCGGCCTCCGCCGAGGTCCTGCCCGTCGCGGGCAACATCACCACGGGCCGGTCGTGGCCGATGCCGGCCAGCAGATCGGCCACGCGTTGCGCGGATTCCGGGAGGGGTCCCTGCGACGTTCCGGAGGTTTCGCTCATGTCACTGCTCTCCTGAAGAGGAATGGGTTCACACGCACGTGGCTTCCGCCGCCGACGCCCACTTGGTCAGCAGGGCCTTGCCCACGCGCGAGCTGTTCGCGCGGCCGATGGCCTGCGAGATGAAACCGCCGGTGCGCACCACGGCTTCGAGATCGATGCCGGTGTGCAGGCCGAGCCCGTGCAGCATGTACAGCACGTCCTCGGTGGCCACGTTGCCCGTGGCACCCTTTGCGTAAGGGCAGCCGCCGAGGCCCGCCACCGACGCGTGGAAGATCGCGATCCCCACTTCGAGGCTCGCGAGGATGTTCGACAGCGCCTGGCCGTACGTATCGTGGAAATGGCCCGACAGGCGGTCGATCGGAAACTCCGCCGCCGCGGCGCGCATCACGTCCTGCACCTTTCCCGGCGTGCCCACGCCGATCGTGTCGGCGATATCGATCTCGTCGCAGCCGAGTTCGCGCATGCGGCGTACCACATCGACCACCGCGCTCACGGACACCTCGCCCTGATAGGGGCAGCCGAGCGCGCACGAAATGCTGCCGCGCAGCCGGACGCCCGCTTCCTTCGCGGCGGCGGCCACGGGTTCGAAGCGCGCGATCGATTCGGCGATGGAGCAGTTGATGTTCTTCTGCGAGAACGCCTCGCTCGCGGCGCCGAAGATCACCACCTCGTCGGCGCTCGCGGCCACCGCGCCCTCGAAGCCCTTCATGTTCGGGGTCAGCACCGAATAGAGCGTGCCCGGACGGCGCTGGATGCGCGCCATCACATCGGCGCCGTCGGCCATCTGCGGTACCCATTTCGGCGAGACGAACGAGGCGGCCTCGATATTCACGAAGCCCGCGTCCGACAGCTGGTTGATCAGCGCGACCTTCACATCGGTCGGCACCATCGCCTTCTCGTTCTGCAGGCCGTCCCGCGGGCCCACTTCGACGATCTTCACGTATTGCGGCAAGTTCATCTCCAACTCCTGTTCGGTGGGCGTCGCGTTCAGTACCCGCGGTCGATATCGACGATGCCCGCGATGGGGCGTCCTTCGCCGAGCGCGCGGATCTTGCCGGCGATCTGCGCGATGCTGTCCTCGCGCAGCGTGAGCGCCGAGATATGCGGCGTGATCGTGATGCGCGGCTCCTTCCAGAACGGATGCTCGGCCGGCAGCGGCTCTTCGCGGAACACATCGAGGGTCGCGCCGCCGATCTGGCCCGACTGCACTGCGGCGAGGAGGTCGGCCTCGACCAGATGCTGGCCGCGCGCGACGTTGACGAGGTGGGCGCCCGGTGCCAGACGCTTCAGCAGATCGGCGTCGATGATGTTCTCGGTGTCCGGCGTCAGCGGCAGCACGTTGACGAGCACGCGCAGGCCGTCGAGGAACGCGGCGCGGCCGTCTTCGCCGTGGAACGCCTGCACGCCCTCCACCTGCCTGGGCGAACGGCTCCAGCCGCGCACGGGAAAGCCGAACTGGGCCAGCGTGCGGGCGATATGGCTGCCCAGCGTGCCGATGCCCATCACGCCGATCGTGAAGTCCGCGCGGCGGTGGGGCTTGATGAACTTCCACGTGCCGGCGGCGGCCTGCGCGGCGTAGGCGTCGAGCTTGCGGAAATCGCGCAGCACGGCTGCGCTCACGTATTCGGCCATCTGCGCGGCCATGCCGGCGTCGTCGAGGCGGACGATCGGCACGCCCGCGGGCAACGCATTCGCGTCGTTGTCACGCAGCCGCAGGATGCCGTCCACACCGGCGCCGAGATTGAAGATGGCGCGCAGATCGGTGCGGCCACGCAGCATCTCGACCGGGGGACGCCAGACGACCGCGAAGTCCACCTGCTTGTCGCTGGAGATATCGCGGGATTCCTCCCAGGTCAGGCACTGCGCCTCGGGCAACGCCTCGGCGAAACCTTCGATCCAGGGGGCATAGCGGCCGTCCGGCACGTACAACTGCAACTTCATCTCGACTCCGTGTGATTGTTGTAAGGGGATGCCTGCGATTTTGGCATGGATTCGGATTGGACCGAGCCCACCGCTACGCTGTTTCGGGTACGGCAAACGCCAGCAACTGCGCGCCTTCCGTCACCTGTTCCCCCACGCCGTACAGCACCTCGGCCACCACGCCATCCACGGGCGCGCTGATCGTGTGCTCCATCTTCATCGCTTCCATGACGAGCAGCGGCGTGCCGCGCGTGACCTGCGCGCCCGGCTCGACCATCACCGCGATGACCTTGCCCGGCATGGGCGCGGTCAGCTTGCCGCCCTCGCCTTCCGCGGCGTCCGACACCGCGAGCGGGTCGAGCCATTCGAGCACCGCGTGGCGCCCGCCGTGGAACACGTGGAACGTGTCGCCCTCCAGATGCACCTGCCCATGCGTGCGGCGCGTGCCCATGTCCACGCGGATATCGTCCGCGCGGAACGTGTACGCGAACGGCGTCGCCTGATCCATGAAGATCAGCGTCTTGCGCCGCGACTCGATGCGCAGCACCACCTCCAGCACATCGTTGCCGGATTTGAACCGCAGCGTGCGGTCATCGCGGCCATTGAGCCGCCATGCGCCCGCATGGGTCCACGGCGAATGCGGATCGCTCGCGTCGATGCGCCGCGTGGCGTCCTCGCGCGCGAGCAGCGCCGCCGCCGCGAGCGCGGCCGCTTCCATCCCCACGGGGCGCGGGGGCGGAAACAACGCGTCGTGATTGCGCTCGATCAGTCCGGTGTCGAGGTCCGCCGTGCGGAATGCCTGCGAGGTCACCAGCCGCTGCAGGAACGCGACGTTCGTCGACAACCCCACCACGTGGTAACCGGCCAGCGCCTGCGACAGGCGTGCCAGCGCCGCCTCGCGCGTCGGCCCCCAGACGATCAGCTTCGCGATCATCGGGTCGTAGAAGGGGCTGATCGCATCGCCCTCGCGCACGCCCGCGTCGATGCGCACACCCGCGGGACCATGCGCATCGCCACCGCGCATGAACTGCACGGCCGGCGGCGTGCGCAGGAAGCGCAGCGTGCCGGTCGATGGCAAAAAGCCCTTCTCGGGATTCTCGGCGTAGATGCGCGCCTCGATCGCATGCCCGTCGATGCGCAACTGCTCCTGCGTCAACGGCAGCGGCTCGCCCGCGGCGACACGGAGCTGCCACTCGACGAGGTCTTGCCCGGTGATCATTTCGGTCACCGGATGCTCGACCTGCAGCCGCGTGTTCATCTCCATGAAGTAGAACGACCCGTCCTGGTTCGCGATGAACTCGACCGTGCCCGCGCCGACGTACCCCACCGCGCGCGCGGCGGCCACCGCGGCTTCGCCCATCGCGCGGCGGCGATCTTCGGTCATGCCCGGGGCCGGCGCTTCCTCGAGCACCTTCTGATGACGGCGCTGCACCGAGCAGTCGCGCTCGAACAGGTACACGCAATTGCCATGCGTGTCGGCGAACACCTGGATCTCGATATGGCGCGGCCGCGTGAGGTACTTCTCGACGAGCACCTTGTCGTCGCCGAAGCTCGCCGACGCCTCGCGCCGCACGGACGCGAGCGCAGCCTCGAACGCATCGCCGGACTCGACGACGCGCATGCCCTTGCCGCCACCGCCGGCGCTGGCCTTGATGAGCACCGGATAGCCGATGCGATCGGCCTCCGCGCGCAGCAGCGCGGGATCCTGGTCCTCGCCGTGATAGCCGGGCACCAGCGGCACACCGGCCCGCTCCATCAGCTGCTTGGCCGCGCTCTTGCTGCCCATCGCGCGAATCGCGGACGCGGGCGGCCCGATGAACACCATGCCCGCCTCGGCGCAGGCCTCGGCAAACGCGTCGTTCTCGGACAGGAACCCATAGCCCGGGTGAATCGCATGCACGCCCGCGTCGCGGGCCATCTCGATGATGTGGTCCGCGCGCAGATAACTGTCACGCGCGGCCGCGCCGCCGATATGAATCGCCTCGTCGCAATACGCGACATGCCGCGCTTCCGCGTCGGCGTCGGAATAGACCGCCACCGTGCGAATGCCCAGGCGGCGGCACGTGGCGGCCACGCGGCAGGCAATCTCGCCGCGGTTGGCGATCAGGACCTTCTGAAACATGGCTCTCCTCCTTCTTGTGGTCGGGGGCGGCCAGTCTGCGTTGCACCGTCGGGTATTACCCCGCGTAGCCTTCCGCGCGAATGTCGAGGCGCGCGAGCAGCGCGCGGTCGCGGTCGGCCTGCGGGTTGCCGGTGGTCAGCAGCTTTTCGCCATAGAAAATCGAATTGGCGCCGGCCATGAAGCACAGCGCCTGCAACGCTTCGTCCATCGCCTCGCGGCCGGCGGACAGACGCACCATCGCGCGCGGCATCGTGATGCGCGCCACCGCGATCGTGCGGACGAACTCGAACGGGTCCAGCGCCTCGGTGCCGGCCAGCGGCGTGCCTTCCACCTGCACGAGGTTGTTGATGGGCACCGACTCCGGGTACGGGTCCATGTTCGCGAGCTGCGCGATCAGGCCCGCGCGCGCGGCGCGCGACTCGCCCATGCCGACGATGCCGCCGCAGCACACGTTGATACCCGCCTCGCGCACGTGGCCGATCGTGTCGAGACGATCCTGGTACGTGCGCGTGGTGATGATCTTGCCGTAGAACTCGGGCGACGTGTCGAGGTTGTGGTTGTAGTAATCGAGACCGGCATCCTTGAGGCGCTGCGCCTGCTCGGCCTTCAGCATGCCGAGCGTGACGCAGGTCTCGAGGCCCATGGCCTTGACCTCGCGCACCATGTCGATCACGGGCTCGAGGTGACGCTCCTTCGGGCTGCGCCAGGCGGCGCCCATGCAGAAGCGCGTGGCGCCATTGGCCTTGGCCGCGCGCGCGGCTTCCAGCACCTCGTCCAGCGCCATCAGCTTCTCGGCCTTCACGCCGGCGTCGTGGTGCGCGCTCTGCGGGCAGTAGCCGCAATCCTCTTCGCAGCCGCCCGTCTTGATGGACAGCAGCGTGGACAACTGCACGGTGTTCGCGTCGAAGTGCTCGCGGTGCACCTGTTGCGCGCGGAACAGCAGGTCGTTGAACGGCAGCGCGAACAGCGCGGCCACGTCGTCGACGCGCCAGGCATCGGTGTCCTTGGGCGCACCGGCGGCAATGTTGCGGGCGGTCTGGCGCAGGCTATCGGGCGAGATGGTGGCGGAGACGGTGGCGGAGATGGTCGTTTGAGTCATGATCGTTTCGGTTTTCTGTATTCGGTGGGGGGGACGCTCAGTCCCTGCGTTCCATATCCCGGATGGTCGCATAGAGCGGCCCGAGGTCAAGCTGGCTGGCGGCGATGGCCGGCGCCACCTGCCACGGCAGCTGGCCGAGAAGGGGCACGTCGAGCGTGTCGAGCATATCGACCAGCGTGACGATGTTCTCGTCGGGCAGCAGCATGTCCGGATCGATGCGATTGGCGATCCAGCCCGCGAGCCGGAGCCCGCGCGCGCGAATCGACTCGGCGGTCAGCATCGCGTGGCTCAGGCAGCCGAGGCGGACGCCGACCACCATCACGACGGGCAGGTCCAGCATGACCGCGAGGTCGGCCGTGTTCCAGCGCGTGGCGCCCACGTCGAGCGGCACCTGGAACCCGCCGACGCCTTCGACGACAACGGCATCGGCACGGCGTTGCAACGCGTGGAACGCATCGCGGATCGGTTCGCGCGTAATGCGCACGCCTTCCATGGCGGCGGCCAGATGCGGCGACACGGGCATGCGCATCAGGAACGGGCACATCTCTTCCTGCGGCGCGATGATCGAGCCGGCCGCGCGCAGCTGTTCAACGTCGTCGTTCTGCCAGCGCTCGTCCAGCCATTCGCCACCGCTCGCCACGGGCTTCATGCCCGTGGTGCTGTAGCCGCCGAGATGGAGCGCATGCAGCAGCGTCGCGCTCGCATGCGTCTTGCCGACGCCGGTGTCGGTACCGGTCACGAAGCACGCCACGCGCTCGGGACGCAATGCGGCATTGCGTGCGAGCGTGCGGTCGCCGGTGTGCTCGCTCATGCGGCCTCCTTGCAGTCGATCGGCGCCGAGCCCTCACCGGCTGCAACCTGTGCAGCGGCGCGCGCGAGTGCGTCGAGCAGACGGCGCACATCGGCCTCCGTATGCGAGGCCGACAGCGTGATGCGCAGGCGCGCGGTACCGGCCGCGACGGTCGGCGGACGAATGGCGCCCACGCGAATGCCTTCGGCCTCGAGCGCCACGGACAACGCCAGCGACAGCGCGTTGTCGCGCACGATCAGCGGCTGGATCGCGGTATCGCTGTCGCCGAGTTCCCAGCCCGCCTGCGCGGCCAGCGCGCCGAGCCCGTCGCGCAGTTGCGCGATCAGCCGCGCCAGATGCGCGCGGCGGGCGTGGCCTTCGTCGCCTTCGATCAGATCGAGGCTCGTCAGCAGCGCGTGCGCCACGGCCGGCGGCGCGGCCGTCGTATAGATATATGGACGCGCGGTATTGATCAGATGCTCGACGATCAGTTCGTGCGCGGCGACGAATGCGCCCGCCACGCCCGCGGCCTTGCCCAGCGTGCCGAGGTAGATCAGCCGCTCCGACACGAGGCCAAGATGCTCGAGCACGCCGCGGCCCTGCTCGCCGAGCACACCAAAGCCGTGCGCGTCGTCGAGGATCAGCCACGCGTCGTGCGCCTCGGCCAGCGCAAGCAGCGCGGACAGCGGCGCGATGTCGCCATCCATGCTGAACACGCTGTCGGTGACGATCAGCTTGAGCGCGCTCCGGCTCTCGGCCAGCTGCGTCGCGAGCGTGGCCACGTCGCCATGCGGGTAGCGCACGACGTCGGCCTTCGCGAGGCGCGCGCCGTCGATCAGCGACGCATGGTTCAGCGATTCGCAGAACAGCGTCGCGCCGGCGGCGCCGAGCGCGGTCAGCACCGCGAGGTTGGCCATGTAGCCCGTGCAGAAGTACAGCGCGCGCGCATTGGGAATGGACGGCGCCAGCCATTCGGCCAGCCGCGCTTCGAGCTGCGCATGCGCGATCGAATGTCCGCTCACGAGATGCGAGGCACCGCTGCCCGCGCCATAGCGGCGCGCGCCATCGGCCAGCGCATCGGCGAGCGCGGGGTGATCGGCCAGGCCCAGGTAGTCGTTGCTGCAGAACGTCAGCAGCGAGGCAGGAGGCTGGTCCAGCGGGCCCACCGACTGGTGCGGCGCGCACGCGGTATGGGCAATACGGCGGCGGCGCGTCAGGGCCTGCGCCTCGCGTTCGGCAGCCGCGCGTTTCAGATGATCAAGCAACACGGCGTACCTCCGGTTCTGGTTCGGTGACCTGCGCGGTCACCTCGTCGAGCGTCGCGAACAGTTGCTCGCCGAGCCAGCGCGCCTGCGCGGCATCGAAGACGTACGGCGGCATCACGTACAGCGTATGGCCGATCGGGCGGACCAGCACGCCACGCGCGAGCGCCGCGCGATGGAAGCGCACCGCGAAGTCGCTGCCCGCCGCGCCCGCGTCGATATCGGCGGCCCAGATCATGCCCTGCTGGCGCACGTTGCGCACGCGCGCGTCGGCGGCCATCGGCGCAAACGCTTCGGCCAGCCATTGCGCGCGCTCGCGGTTGCGGGCCAGCACGTCGTCCTGCTCGAACAGGTCGAGCGTGGCCAGCGCCGCGCGGCACGCGAGCGGGTTGCCCGTGTACGAATGCGAATGGAGAAAGCTGCGCGCGAGGTCGTCCGAAACGAACGCGCGCTGGATCTCGGGGCGCGACAGCACGAGCGACAGCGGCAGGTAGCCGCCGCTGATGCCCTTGGACAGGCACAGGAAATCGGGCCACGCACGCGCGGGCAGCCGCTCCTCGGCGGCGGCGTCGTTCGCCTGCGCGCCGCTCCGCGACTGCTCCCACGCGAAGAACGTACCGGTGCGGCCGCAGCCGACCGCAATCTCGTCCGCGATCAGATGCACGCGATAGCGGTCGCACAGCGCGCGCGCGCCCTCGAGGTACGACGGGTCGTACATCGCCATGCCGGCCGCGCACTGCACGAGCGGCTCGACGATCAGCGCCGCGATCTGGCCGGCGCGCTCGCGCAGCAGCGCCTCGAGCTCGGCCAGCGCGCGGGCGGCCACGTCGGCGGCCGTCTCGCCGCGACGGGCCTGCCGGGCATCGGGCGACATCACCACGTGCGCGCGCCGCGTCAGCGCGTCGTACGCGTCGCGGAACACCTCGAGGTCCGTCACCGCGAGCGCGCCCACGGTCTCGCCGTGATAGCCGTCGCGCAGGCACACGAACTCGCGCTTGGCCGAAAGGCCCGTATTGCGCCAGTAGTGGAAGCTCATCTTGAGCGCGATCTCCACCGCCGATGCGCCGTCGGATGCGTAGAACGCATGGCCGAGCGCGCCGCCGGTCAGCGCGGACAACCGCTCCGCAAGCGCCACGGCGGGCTCGTGCGTGCAGCCGGCCAGCATCACGTGCTCGAGCGTCTGCAGCTGATCGACGAGCGCGGCGTTGATGGCCGGGTTGGCATGGCCGAACAGGTTGACCCACCACGAGCTGATGGCGTCGAAATAACGCTGGCCGTCGGCATCGATGAGCCACGGCCCTTCGCCGCGCGCGATGGCGAGCGGCGGGATATTGGCGTCGGGCCGCAGACGCGTGCACGGATGCCACACGGCACGCGCGCTACGGGCGGCAAGTCCGGCCGAATCCGGGGGGGACAGGTGTTCCAAGAGGACCCTCCTACTACGTTTGCCACCCGCAAACGCACCGGGCCAGACAGGGCTGGCCGGGGTCGAATGGGCGGGTGGATTGGGGAGCCTCATGGTAGGGATGTCAGCAGGGTCTTGGCAAACCGGATTCGGACGACGCGTTGCCGGCATGTTGCCGGACGTTGCGCGATGTTGCGGGCGGCGCAGGCATTCCGCCACCGCAACGGCGCGCTCCTGTCGGCATTACGTGCGGATATCGCCGCAAATCTTCATGTCGCGCCTCAGGCGGGACGCCACGACGGCGTGCGTTTTTCGAGAAATGACCGCACCCCCTCGCGCCCTTCGTCCGACGCACGGATCTGCGCGATGCGGTCGGCCGTAAGCGCCAGCAGGCCGTCGTCGATCGGCGCGCCCGCAACGTCCTGCACCAGCCGCTTGCTCTCGCGCACGGCGTTGGGGCTGTTGGCCACCAGCGCCGCCGCGATCTCCGCGACCTTCGCGTCGAGCGCATCCGGCGCCGTCATGGCATGCACGAAGCCGAGCCGCAGCGCTTCGGCCGCGTCGAAGCGCTCGGCCGTGATGAAGTAGCGGCGGGAGGCCTGCTCGCCCATCGCGCGGATGACGTACGGGCTGATCGTCGCGGGCATGAGCCCGAGGCGCGCCTCCGACAGGCAAAACTGCACCGGCTGCGCGGCCACGACGATGTCGCAGGCCGCCACGAGCCCGACGCCGCCCGCGTAGGTATCGCCATGCACGCGCGCGATCACGGGCTTCGGGCAGGCCCAGATCGTGTGCAGCATCTGCGCGAGCGTCAGCGCGTCGGCGCGGTTCTCGTCGTCCGAGTAGCCGGCCATCTTCTTCATCCAGTTCAGATCCGCGCCCGCGCAGAAGGCTGGGCCATTACCGGCCAGCACGATGGCGCGCACATCGGGCGTGTCGCCGAGCGCGCGGAAGGCCCCGGTGAGTTCCGCGATCACGGTCTCGTTGAAGGCATTGCGCACATCGGGCCGGTTCAGCGTGACCGTGGCCACGTGCGAGGCGACGGTGACGGCAAGCGTGGTGAAGTTCATGCTGGCTCCAGATGAAAGTAGGACGTCATTCGGCGGGCATGCCCACGCGGCGCAGAAACGCCTCCACGGGCGGCAGCCACACGCGAATGCCATTGCGGCTGCTGAACAGCCGGTGCGAATCGAATTCGAACTCGCCGACGTCGACGAACGTGGCGTCCGCGGCCGAGCCGCTCACGGTCGCCTTGTAGCTGTTGAACATCTTCTCCGGCAACGGCCACGGCCAGTAGCTGTCGTTGCTGCCGTAGATCCAGAGCGACGGATAGCGCGCGGTGCGGCCATAGTCGGCAAACGCATCGACGAGGTTGTCTTCCCAGCCGGCGCAGCTCTCGTTGCGCAGGCCGCCCGCGAAGTTGATCACGCCGCGCACGCCCGGATAGCCGATCGCATTGAACGCCATCGTCGAGAGGCCGCCGTGCGACTGGCCGATCATTACGATGCGCTCGGCGTCGACGTACGACTGCCGCGTCATGTAGTCGAGCGCGGCGACGAGGTCCTCCGCCTGCATCAGGCCGTTCGCCTGCACATTGCAGCCGCCGCCGATATACATGCCGCCCGAGCGCGAGAAGCCCTGCCGCATCGGCAGCGCGACCACGTAGCCCCGCTTGAGGAACTCGGCGCTCTGGGCGGTGAAACGCGCGCGGCCCTGGAAGGCGGGCTTGCCGGGTGCCTTGCCATGGCTGATCACGACGAGCGGAAACGGACCGTCGCCGGGGGGGCGGAAGATCGTGGTCTCCAGCTCCACGGTGAACAGCGTGCCGACCTTCGGCACCATCACCACCTGCTCGGTCACGCGCGGCGGCAATACGGCCTGCGAGGATTGTGCGTGCGCGGACGCAGCCATCCCCGGCACCATCATCGCCCACATCGTCAGCCACGCCAGCCCATGCCGCACAAAAGACATCGAATCCTTACATCCGGAAAACGCCAAACTTCATGTCGTCGATCGGCGCGTTGAGGCTTGCCGACAGGCCGAGGCCGAGCACCGTGCGCGTCTGCGCGGGATCGATCACGCCGTCGTCCCACAGCCGCGCGCTCGCATAGTACGGATGGCCCTGCACCTCGTACTGGTCGCGAATCGGCTGCTTGAACGCCTCTTCGTCGGCCGCGCTCCACTGGCCGCCGCGGCCCTCGATGCCGTCGCGCCGCACGGTGGCAAGCACGCTCGCGGCCTGCTCGCCGCCCATGACCGAGATGCGCGCGTTCGGCCACATCCACAGGAAGCGCGGCGAATACGCGCGCCCACACATGCCGTAGTTGCCAGCCCCGAACGAGCCGCCGATGATCACCGTGAACTTCGGCACCTGCGCCGTGGCCACGGCGGTCACCATCTTCGCGCCGTTGCGCGCGATGCCTTCGTTCTCGTACTTGCGGCCGACCATGAAGCCCGTGATGTTCTGCAGGAACACGAGCGGAATCTTGCGCTGGCAGCACAGCTCGATGAAATGCGCGCCCTTGAGCGCGGATTCCGAGAACAGGATGCCGTTGTTCGCGATGATGCCTACGGGGTAGCCCCAGATGCGCGCGAACCCGCAGACCAGCGTGGTGCCGTAGCGCGCCTTGAACTCGTCGAACTCGGAATCGTCGACGATGCGCGCGATGACTTCGCGCACGTCGTACGGCTTGCGCGTGTCGGTCGGGATCACGCCATACAGCTCGTCCACCGGATAGCGCGGCGGCACGGGCTCGTGCAGGCGGATCTGGTCCGGCTTGCGGCGGTTCAGATGCTGCACGATATTGCGCGCGAGCGAGAGCGCATGGGCATCGTTCTGCGCGAAGTAGTCGGCCACGCCCGAGAGCCGCGTATGCACGTCCGCGCCGCCGAGGTCCTCCGCGCTGACTTCTTCGCCGGTGGCCGCCTTCACGAGCGGCGGACCGCCGAGGAAGATCGTGCCCTGGTTCTTCACGATGATGGACTCGTCGCTCATCGCGGGCACGTAGGCGCCCCCCGCCGTGCAGGAGCCCATCACCACGGCGATCTGCGGAATGCCCTGCTTCGACAGGTTCGCCTGGTTGTAGAAGATGCGGCCGAAGTGGTCGCGGTCCGGAAACACGTCGTCCTGGTTCGGCAGATTCGCGCCGCCCGAATCGACGAGGTAGATGCACGGCAGATGGTTCTGCTCGGCGATCTCCTGCGCGCGCACGTGCTTCTTGACGGTCATCGGGTAATAAGTGCCGCCCTTCACCGTCGCATCGTTGCAGACGATCACGCACTCCTGCCCGGCCACGCGGCCGATGCCGGTGATGATGCCGGCGCCCGGCGCCGCATCGTCGTACATGCCGTACGCCGCCAGCTGCGAGAACTCGAGGAACGGCGTGCCCGGATCGAGCAGTTGCTGCACGCGATCGCGCGGCAGCAGCTTGCCGCGCGACAGGTGCTTCGCGCGCGCTTCCTCGCCACCGCCCTGCGCGAGCCCGGCGATTTTCGTCTTCAGGTCGGCCACGAGCGCCTGCATGGCATCGGCGTTCGCCTTGAACGCTTCCGAACGCGCGTTGAGTTTGGTTTCCAGCGTGGGCATGCGTCGTCTTCCTGTCGTCTCTCGTTGCGTCTTGTCGATATGGTCTTCAGGCGGCCTCGCCCAGCATGTCGCCGTCGACGTACAGCCACCGCGCGGCCTCGCCCGGTTCGCGCGGCTCGAACACGAACCGGCTGCGCTCGTGCAGGCGCCACGCGCGCCCGCCGATCTTGTAGCGCGCGACGAACTCCACCGTCGCGTGCGTGTCGTCCTGCTGCGCGTGCGCCTTGACCGTGAGGCCGAGCCAGCGCGTGTCCGCGTCGGGCGACACGTCGCGCGGGCATGTGCTCGCGTGCCAGGTCTGGCGCAGCCAGTCGGCCAGCCCCAGCACGTAGGCGCTATATCGCGAGCGCATCAGCGCCTCGGCCGTCGGCGGCGATGCCTCGCCGCGATGGAAGCGGCCACAGCACCCGGCATAGCTCGCATGCCCGCAGGGGCACGGGTTCGCTCCGGACGCCTTCTGGCGCGTGGTCATGCGACCAGCTCCGGCAGCGCGCGCATGTCCGTGAACGTGGTCGAGGCGCCGGCTTCGCGCAGCATGCCCGCGTCGTTGCGCGCGGCATAGCCGAACACGGTCATGCCGGCGGCCACGCCGGCGGTGATGCCCGCCGGGCTGTCCTCGACGACCGCGCAGCGCGACGGATCGACGCCCATCGTGCGCGCCGCCAGCAGGTAGACGTCGGGCGCGGGCTTGCTGCGCTCGACTTCGGTCGATGAAAAGATATGCTCGCGGTCGTCCTGCTGGAACAGCTCCACGAGACCGGTGCGCGTCAGCTGCAGCTTGACCTTGACGCGGTCCGCGCCCGAGGCCACGCAGATTGCCATGCCCGTGGCGGCAATCGCGGTGATGGCATCGCGCACGTGCGGAATCGCCTCCACCTCGGCCTCGAGCATCGCATTGCGGCGCGCGAGCCAGGTCGACAGCCAGTTATCGGGCAGCGGCGCGCCGCGCCGGCGTTCGATCTCGGGCAGTTCCTCGCGCACGGTGCGGCCGAGGAACCAGCGCACCGATTCCTCGAGCGTGATCGCGATGCCGAGCTCGTTGAGCATCTGGTTCAGCAGCCGATGCACGAGCGGCTCGCTATCGACGAGCACGCCGTCGCAATCGAAGATCACGCAGTCGAAACGGGAGGCTTTCCGGTTGTCGTTGATACCTTCGGTCATGCGGGTTTCTTTTCCTTGTTGATGTCGGGAACGGCGCGCAGCTCGGTCTGGCGGCGGCTCTTGAGATGTTCCTCGATCTGGTCGAAGCGGTCGAAGCCCCAGAACGGCTCGCCATCGACGATCACGAACGGCGAACCGAACACGCCCTTGGCCATGGCCACATCGACCTCCGCCTTGAGCTGGTCCTTGATCTGGTAGCCGGTGGCGCCTTCGTTCACGGCCTGCCCGTCGAGGCCGAGCGACTCGGCGATGCGCGCGATCTCGGCCGGCTCGGCGATGTTCACGTCCTCGGCGAACAGCGCGCGATAGACGGCCTTGCCGAACGCCGTCGCGATATCGGCGCCATGATGATTCTGCAGCCACAGCATCGCGCGCGCGGGATGCTGCGTCGGCAGCGGAAAGTGCGAGGGGCGCTTGTAGTCGATGCCGTGGTACTGCGCCGTGCGCTCGAAATCGCGCCAGCAGTATTCGCCCTTGATCGGCACGCTCGTCAACGGCGCCGAGCCCGTGGTCTTGAACACCGCGCCCAGCAGGATCGGATGCCACGCGACATAGCGCCCGTACTTCTGCGCGATCTCGTCGATGCAGGTGCTCGCGAAATAGCCGTAAGGCGAGGAGAAGTCGAAGTAGAAATCGATCGGTGCGGTCATGGCTGGGGGGCTCCGTGGGTCAGGTGCATCGATGAGAGAGAAACCACCGCGCGACGCTCACGCGAGCGCGCGCGCAATCAAAATCTTCTGGATATCGCTGGTGCCCTCGTAGATCTGGCACACGCGCACATCCCGGTAGATCCGTTCCACCGGGAAATCGTTCACGTAGCCATAGCCGCCGAACACCTGGATGGCATCCGAGCATACCCCCTCGGCCATCTCGCTGGCGAACAATTTGGCCATCGCGGCTTCCTTGAGGCAGGGCCTGCCGGCATCGCGCAGCGCGGCCGCGTGCCAGACCATCTGCCGCGCCACGTCGATGCGCGTGGCCATATCCGCCAGGCGGAACTGCACGGCCTGATGCGCGAACAGCGGCTGGCCGAAGCTCTCGCGCTCCTTCGCGTAGGCCAGCGCGGCCTCGAACGCCGCGCGCGCCATGCCGACGCTCTGCGACGCGATGCCGATACGCCCGCCCTCGAGGCCGGAGAGCGCCATGCGGTAGCCTTCGCCCTCCTCGCCCAGCAGGTTCGCCGCCGGCACGCGGCAATCCTCGAACACGATCTGCGCGGTATCCGACGAATGCTGGCCCAGCTTGTCCTCGAGCCGCGCGACCACGTATCCGGGCGTCGAGGTCGGCACCACGAACGCGCTGATGCCGCGCTTGCCCGCCGCCTTGTCGGTGACCGCGAGCACGATCGCCACGTCCGCGTGCTTGCCGCTCGTGATGAACTGCTTGACGCCATTGATCACGTAATGGTCGCCATCGCGCGTTGCCGTCGTGCGCAGCGCCGACGCATCGGAACCGACATGCGGCTCCGTCAGGCAGAACGCGCCGAGCATCTCGCCGCGCGCGAGCGGGACCAGCCACTGCTGTTTCTGCGCCTCGTTCGCGAACGCCATCAGCATGCTGCACACGGGGCAGTTGTTCACGCTGATGACCGTCGAGGTGCCGCCGTCGCCGGCCGCGATCTCCTCGAGGATCAGCGCCAGCGACAGATAGTCGAGTCCCGCGCCGCCATAGCTTTCGGGCACGGCCACGCCGTACGCGCCGAGCGCGGCCAGTTCCTTGTGCACCGCGTGCGGGAACGTCTTGTCGCGATCCCACTGCGCGGCTTGCGGCGCGATGACCTCCTGCGCGAACTGCCGCACGGCGTCGCGGATCATTTCCTGTTCGGTGCTCAGCAGCATGTCGTGTCCCCTACCCCTGCCATGCGCCCGCGGGCGTCACCATGGCAATGCGGTGCCGTCATAGTTATGGAAGCTGCCGTGATGCTTGCGCGTGGCCGATGCGATCATCCGGCGCATGCCCGCGACGCTGTCGTGCGGCGTCACGTCGGCGTTGCCGCCGCCCATGTCGGTCTGTACCCAGCCCGGATGAAAGGCGAGGCAGGTCGCATGCCTGGCGTCGATCGACAACGCGCGCAGCACGGCATTGAGCGCGGCCTTGCTCACGCGATAGAGCCACGCGCTATTCGCCTCCATGCCGCCGATGCTGCCCATGCGCGACGACAGCACGGCGAGCACGCCGCCCTTGCCGCCGTGCCCGGTCTCCACGCTCGGCAGCACCATCGGCAGTGCCATCATCGCGCCGAGCACGTTGACATGCATCACGGCATCGAAGTCCTCCGGCGTGACCGGCTGCGCGCCCTGGGTGCGCGGGCTCATCACGCCGGCGTTGTAGATCGCCACGTCGAGCGATTCGCCATCGAGCTTCCAGCCGAGGCCCGCCACCGCGCCGGGATCGGTCACGTCGAGCTTGTGCGCTTCGGCGCCGAGTTCCTTCAGCGCGGCCACGTCTTCGTCGCGCCTGGCGGTGGCGATCACGCGCCAGCCGTCGCCGCGGTACTGCCGCACGAATTCGAGGCCGATGCCGCGCGAGGCGCCCACAACGAGTACGGTCGGCATGGCGTCAGACCATCTCGATGCCGACCGCGGTGGCTTCGCCGCCGCCGATGCACAGCGAGGCCACGCCGCGCTTGCCGCCGGTCTTGCGCAGCGCGCCGATCAGCGTCGTGAGAATGCGCGCGCCCGAGGCGCCGATCGGATGGCCCAGCGCGCACGCGCCGCCATGGATATTGACCTTCTCGCGCGGAATGCGGTGATCGTGCATCGCGGCCATCGGTACCACCGCGAATGCCTCGTTGATCTCGAACAGGTCCACGCTGTCGGTGGTCCAGTCGAGCTTGCGGTACAGCTTGGCGATCGCTTCCACCGGCGCGGTCGTAAACCAGCCCGGCGCCTGCGCGTGCGACGTATGGCCGAGCATGCGCGCGAGCGGCTGCAGCCCCAGCGCCCTGGCGGTGGACTCGCGCATCATCACGAGCGCGGCCGCGCCGTCGTTGATCGAGGACGACGACGCCGCGGTGATGGTGCCGTCCTTCGCGAACGCGGGCTTCAGCGACGGGATCTTCTCGGTCTTGATGCGGCGCGGACCTTCATCGCTGTCGATCGTGACGTCGCCGCCTTTCGCGGCCACGGTCACGGGCGCGATCTCCCACTTGAAGTCGCCGTTGGCGGCAGCCTGCTGGGCGCGCGTCACGGACTCGATCGCGAACTGGTCCTGCTGCGCGCGCGTGAATTCGTACTTGGCCGCGCAGTCCTCGCCGAACGTGCCCATCGCGCGGCCCTTGTCGTAGGCATCTTCCAGGCCGTCCAGCATCATGTGGTCGTAGATCATGCCGTGGCCGATGCGATACCCGCCCCGGCCTTTCGGAATCAGGTACGGCGCATTGGTCATGCTCTCCATGCCGCCGGCCACGGCGATGTCGAACGCGCCCGCGAGCAGGCCGTCGAACACCGTCATGGCCGCACGCATGCCGGACCCGCACATCTTGTTCACCGTGGTACAGGCCACGTCGAGCGGCAGTCCCGCGCCGAGCGCGGCCTGGCGCGCGGGCGCCTGGCCCTGGCCCGCCGGCAGCACGCAGCCGAACACCACTTCCTGCACCTGCTCCGGCCTGATGCCCGCGCGCTCCACCGCCGCGCGAATGGCGGCGGCGCCCAGCTGCGGCGCGGTCAGCGCGGACAGTTCGCCCTGAAACGCGCCCATCGGGGTGCGCGCGGCCGATACGATGACGATTGGGTCTTGCATGTCGTGTCTCCTGTTGTCTCAATGCCGCCGATCAGGGAACGGCTACGTGCGGGGGATCGCCGTACTGGCGATAGACCGCCGAGATCTGTTCGTTCAGCTCGTCGTTGTTGCTGGCCGCCACGCCGAGGTCGCGCAGCAGGCCATCGGATACGCCGTAGACCCAGCCATGCACGGTCACGGCCTGGCCGCGGGCCCAGGCATCCTGCAGCACGGTGGTCTGGCACAGGTTGTTGACCTGTTCGATCACGTTGAGCTCGCAGAGGCGCGTATGTGCGTCTTCCTCGCGCAGCAGCGTGCCGAGGTAGGCATCGTGCTTGTCGGCCACGTCGCGCACATGGCGCAGCCAGTTGTCGGCCAGCCCGATCCGCTCGCGCTTGAGCGCGACCTTCACGCCGCCGCAGCCGTAGTGGCCGACCACGGTGATGTGGCGCACCTTCAGCACTTCCACCGCGAACTGGATGACCGACAGCGCGTTCAGGTCGCTGTGCGAGATGACGTTGGCGATATTGCGGTGGACGAACACCTCGCCCGGGGCCAGCCCGAGAATCTGGTTGGCCGGTACGCGCGAATCGGAGCAGCCGATCCACAGGTACTCGGGCGCCTGCTGGTTGGCCAGACGCGTGAAGAACTGCGGGTCTTCCGCGTTGACGCGGTCCACCCAGTCACGGTTGTTGCGGAACAGCTGGGCAATCGCGTCACTCATGCCACTCTCCTTGGCCGCGGTTGCGAATGGGGCTGAGGCCGAGGCTCGGCTGGGCCAAAGCGCTGGCTGAATCGTTCTTGAGTCTGGTAGGCAAAAAAGTCATAAACGTGTCCGGCCAGAAGCCGGTCCTTGTAACCCTGCCACATGGCAGCGTCGAAAAAATCTGGATGATGCCGCAGAAATGCGTCGCGCACGCGCGTATCGCCAAGCAGGAACGTACGGAACGTCTCGGGAAACACGTCGCGCGGCCCTACGCTATACCACGGCTCGCCCGACATTTCCTCTTCCTCGTTGCGCGGCGCGGGCACGCGGCGGAAATTGCAGTCGGTCAGGTACTCCACTTCGTCGTAGTCGTAGAACACCACGCGCCCGTGGCGCGTGACGCCGAAGTTCTTGTACAGCATGTCGCCCGGAAAGATGTTGGCCGCCATCAGTTCCTTCACGGCATTGCCGTACTCGGCAATGCCGTGGTCCACCTGCGCGTCGTCGCCTTCCTGCAGCCACAGGTTCAGCGGCGTCATGCGGCGCTCGATATAGACGTGCCGCAGCACCACCTCGTCGCCGCCATCGCGCGCCCGCCGGTATTCGATCATCGACGGCACCTCGCGCTCCAGCTCGCGCAGCAGTGCCTCATCGAAGCGCGAGCGCGGAAACGCGACGTCCGAATACTCGAGCGTATCGGCCATGCGGCCCACGCGGTCGTGCTGCTTGACCAACTGGTACTTGCTCCGGACGAGCGCGCGCGTGGTGTCCTTCGGCGCCGGGATGGTATCGCGAATCACCTTGAAGACATAGGGATACGAGGGCAGCGTGAACACGAGCATCACGAGCCCGCGAATGCCGGGCGCCACGACGAAGCGATCGGACGAATGCTGCAGATGATGCAGGAAGTCGCGGTAGAACAGGTTCTTGCCCTGCTTGTGCAAACCCAGCGCGGTATAGATCTCGCCGCGCGGCTTGCGCGGCATGAGGTCGCGCAGGAACGTCACATACGCGGACGGTATCTCCATATCGACCATGAAGTACGCGTGCGCGAACGAGAACAGGACCAGGATCTGCGAGGTGCGCAGCAGCACCGTGTCGAGCACGAGCCGGCCCGACGCGCCATGCACGATCGGAATCACGAGCGGATACGTGCGGTCGCCGTTGACCATCCGCCCGACGATAAACGCCGACTTGTTGCGGAAGAACAGCGACGACAGCGTGTGGACCTGGAAATTCGGCGCGATGCGGAACTCGCCATGGTGCGCCTCGATGGCGCGCAGCACGTAGCCGATATCGCGCGGCAGGTCCTCGAACGGCACGTCGAGCTGGAAGTTGTGGACGATGCGTTCGAAGCAGGCCGCCATGCCCTCGCGGGAGCCTGGGTAGTAGGCACGGTAAGTCGGCCGGAATGGGGACAACGCGGGCGATTCCTCGTTCTCGAGGTACTCGGTCGAGATCGCGGGCCGCACGAAGATGAAATCGTTGTTGAAGTACGAACGATGCAGGATGCGCGTGCAGACCGAATTGAAGAACGTCTCCGCGAGCTCGGGCTGATGGTGGCGCGTCAGCAGCCCGATATAGTGCAGCTTGACCTGCTGCCAGATCTCGTCGCCGATCGTCTCCGCATCGTATTCGTCGACCAGCGCGCGAATCGTCTCGCCGACGCGCGCGTGATAGAACGCGATGCGGTCGCGCTGCAGCCGCTGCAGCGCGTGCCAGTCGCCAGCCTCGAAGCGCGACTTCGCATCCTTCGCCACGTCGCGGAACAGCCGGTAATGACGGTCGAAACCGTCCAGCATCGTGCGCGCCACGTCGTAGGCAATCTGCGAGGAGAGCAGCTTGGGAAAATGCGACATGGCGACCGGATCGGGCGTGACGTGGCGTAACGTGGCGTGTGGGTGACAGCAGGCGAAATTGTAGTTCGCCTTTCGTATTTACATCGTTTCCGCGAACAATTCCCGGCCAATCAGCATGCGGCGGATCTCGGACGTGCCCGCGCCAATCTCGTACAGCTTGGCATCGCGCCACAGGCGGCCCGCGGGGTACTCGTTGATGTAACCGTTACCGCCGAGAATCTGCACCGTCTCGCCCGCCATCCACGTCGCCTTCTCGGCCGTGTACAGGATGACGGCCGCGCAGTCCTTGCGGACCTGGCGCACATGGCCGGTCCCCAGCGCGTCGAGGTTCTTGCCCACGGTGTACAGGTAGCTGCGCGCGGCCTGCAGCGTCGTGTACATGTCCGCGACCTTGCCCTGGATCAGCTGGAATTCGCCGATGCTCTGGCCGAACTGCTTGCGGTCGTGGATATACGGCGTAACCACGTCCATGCAGGCCTGCATGATGCCCACCGGGCCGCCCGACAGCACCGCGCGCTCGTAGTCGAGCCCGCTCATCAGCACCTTCGCGCCGCCATTCTCGGCGCCCAGCACGTTCTCCACCGGCACCTCGACGTCCTGGAACACGAGCTCGCCCGTATGGGAGCCGCGCATGCCGAGCTTGTCGAGCTTCTGCGCGACCGAGAAGCCCTTCATGCCCTTCTCGACGATAAAGGCCGTCATCCCGCGCGCGCCGAGGTCGGGCTCGGTCTTCGCGTAGACCACGAGCACGTCGCAGTCCGGCCCGTTGGTGATCCACATCTTGGTGCCGTTGAGCACGTAGCGGTCGCCGCGCAGATCCGCGCGCAGCTTCATGCTGACGACGTCCGACCCCGCGTTGGGCTCGCTCATCGCGAGCGCGCCGATCCACTCGCCCGAGACCAGCTTCGGCAGGTACTTCGCGCGCTGCGCCGGGGTGCCGTTACGATGAATCTGGTTCACGCAGAGATTCGAATGCGCGCCGTAGGAGAGGCCGACCGACGCCGACGCGCGGCTGATCTCTTCCATCGCGATCATATGGGCGAGGTAGCCCATATTGGCGCCGCCGTACTCCTCCGCCACGGTAATGCCGAGTACGCCGAGGTCGCCCATCTTCTTCCACGCGTCCATCGGAAACTGGTCCGTGCGGTCGATCTCGGCCGCGCGCGGCGCCAGCTCGGCCTGCGCCCAGTCGCGCACGGCGTGGCGCAGCATCTCGATATCCTCGCCGAGATCGAATCTCAGGCCTGGCAACTCGGTCATGTCGGTCTCCTGTGTTCTGCGTTCTGTCTTGCCATCGGTGTCAGACGTGGTCCAGCGTGCGGACCACGCACAGCGTCATCAGCATCGTGGCCACCTGCTTGCGGCGCCCCGCCTGCTCTGCAAATACGTCCCCCTGCGCGACCACGAGCGTGCGGCCCGGCTTGAGTACCCGCGCCACCGCCACGAGCCGTTCGCCCTGCGCGGGCGACAGCAGGTTGATCTTGTACTCGGCCGTCAGCCCGGCCTCGCCTTCGCCGACCACCGACAGCGCGGCGTAGCCGCACGCGGTATCGGCCAGCGCGCCAATCGCGCCGCCGTGGAAGAACCCGTGCTGCTGGGTCACCGCGTCGGACCACGGCATCGACAGTTCCACTTCGCCGTGCACGACGCGCTCGATGCGTGCGCCGAGCGTCCGCATCATCCCCTGCCGCGCAAAGCTGGCCGCGATGGCGTCGGCGCGGCCCGGCGCGAGCGCCGCGCGCGAGGCACCGTTCAAGGCATCGTTCGGGCCATCGATAGCGGGTGAGGCGGACATGGACGCTCCTTGGGGGCCGATCGGACTGGGGATATTCTATTTACGTTTACGTAAACGTCAACTAGTGCAGACGCGTATCGGATGGTTCATGCCGCGCTTTCCCGGCGCCCCGCGAGCAGTGTCCGGCACTGCCGCTCGTGCGCATCGATCTCGGCCAGCTGCGCCTGCAAGTCCTCCATCTGGCGCTCAAGCGTCTCCCGATGCTGCGCAAGGGCATGCAGAAAGCGCTCGAGCTGCGGCGCGGTGTCGCGCGGGGATTCGTAGAGATCGAGGATCTCCTTGATTTCATTGAGCGTGAGCCCCAGCCGCTTGCCGCGCAGCGTGAGCTTGAGCCGCGTGCGCTCGCGCCCGTTGTAGACGCGCTTGCGTCCGCCGGGCCCTTCGCGCTCGGGCGACAGCAGGCCCTGATCCTCGTAGAACCGGATCGCGCGCGGCGTCACGTCGAACTCGCGCGCGAGGTCGGTAATCGTATAAGTGGCGGAAGAGGACTGAGCCGGCATGAGCGATGAGGAAGAATGCTGCGAAAAAAGAATGCTGCAAAAAAGCGAACGATCGTGCGGGAAAGTTCGTTGTATGGTCAAGTTTTCGACTAAGATGGGCACACGGGCGCCCCGATTGACGTTAACGTTAGCGTCAACCGCATCGTCTGACAACGTCCCGCAGAGACTTCCCATGAACGCACTCGAACACCAGCTCCAATATCCCTTTGGCGACACGCTGCCCGAGCCGGGCACGCGGCAGGAAGTGGCCCCCGGCATCTACTGGCTGCGCATGCCGCTGCCGTTCGCGCTCGACCATATCAATCTGTGGCTCGTGCGGGACCGTCTCGATGGCCAGGAAGGCTGGACCATCATCGATTGCGGCATCACCAACGACGCGATCCAGGCGCACTGGGAGACGATCTTCGCGCACCATCTCGACGGCCTGCCTGTGCTCCGCGTGCTGGTCACGCACTGCCATCCGGACCACGTCGGCCTCGCACACTGGCTGTGCAAGCGCTGGAACGTGCGGCTGTGGATGAGCCTGGGCGACTACATGACGGCGCGCGTCATGAACAGCGGCACCGGCGCGGGCTCCAACGCCGGCGGCGACTTCGCGGCGAGCCACTTCGAGCGCCACGGGCTGACCGATCCGGAAATGCTCGAGAAACTGCGCGCGCGCAAGAGCTACTACCCGTCGCTCGTGCCCGACCTGCCGGGGCAATACCGGCGGCTCATGGATGGCGACACCGTAAAGCTGGGGAACGATGCCGCGCGCGCGGAATGGCGCGTGATCACGGGCTTCGGGCACGCACCGGAACATGTGGCGCTCTACAACGCCACGACCAACGTGCTGATCTCGGGCGACATGGTGCTGCCGCGCATTTCGACCAACGTCAGCGTGTTCGACATGGAGCCCGAGGCCAATCCGCTGCAGCTCTACCTCGATTCGCTCCGCAAGTACGAAGGCCTGCCCGAGGATGTGCTGATCCTGCCGTCGCACGGCCGGCCGTTCCGCAATCTGCATACGCGGCTGCGGCAACTGCACGAGCACCACGTCGATCGCCTCGCGGAAACGCTCGCCGCCTGCGCGGAGAAGCCGTGCAATGCGCACGACATCGTCGGCGTCATCTTCCACCGCCAGTTCGATATCCACCAGCTGACGTTCGCGATGGGCGAGGCGCTCGCGCACCTCCACGCGCTGTGGCATCGCGGCCAGCTCGTGCGCGAGGCTGGCGACGACGGCATCTTCCGCTTCCGCGCGCCGTAGGCCGGGCTAGAAGCCTTCGCGCGCGAGGCCGGCCAGATAGCGCACGCCGGCCACCGCGCGGCTGCCGTACCACGACAGCATCTCGCCATCGACGAGCAGCACGGGCAGCCCCAGCTGCCGTTCCAGCGCATCGGCATGCGTCTCGGTAAAGCGGTACGGCTCGGTCGAGAGCAGCACCGCATCGAGATCGCGCACGAGCGCGTCGCTCCACCGGAACGTCGGATAGCGCTCGCCCGCCGCGTTCGGACGGCTGCAATCGCCATCGACGCAGACCTCCGGCGTCGCCGCCGGCCAGGTCTGCCAGTTCACGCGCGCGAGCATGCGGCTGATATAGGTGTCGCGCGACACCGTCATCCATGGGTCCTGCCAGATCGCGTAGAGCACGCGCCGCGCGGGCCAGGCCGCCTGCCCGAGCGCATCGAGTCCGGCTTCCAGCGCGGCGACGAGCGCCTCCGCCCGCGCCGCGCGTCCGAAGATCGCGCCGAGCAGCCGATACAACGGCACGTTGTCCTCGGGTGCGCACGGATGGGTCACGATCACATGCGGCACGAATGCGCGAATCGCCTCCACCGTGTCCCGGCGGTTCTCGTCGATATTGACGATGACGTGCGTGGGCGCGAGCGCGCGCAGCTTGTCCAGCTGCACGTCCTTGGTCCCGCCCACTTTCGGCACCGCGCGCACGTCCGGCGCGGGATGGACGCAGAATCCCGTGCGCGCGACGACCTGATTGCCAAGCCCGAGTGCGAACAACAACTCGGTGATCGACGGCACCAGCGATGCAATGCGCGCGTCCGCGCCGGCCACCGCATGCACGTGGCCGAGTGCGTCGGTCCGATGCGCTTGGTCACTCATCTCCCCACTCACTTCGGGTTTTCCTGCCTCGGCTTGCGCGGCGCGTTGGCGAACAACCGGTCATAGAGCCAGCGCGGCATGACGTGCAGCACCGACGCGACCACCCCCATCTGCCACGGCAGCACGCGGTAGCGCTTGCCCGCGGCGATCACGCGCACGGCCTTCCGCGCGAAGCGGTCGGCATCCATCAGGAACGGCATGCGGTAAGGGTTATGCGCGGTCATCGGCGTGCGGATATAGCCGGGCGCGATCGTCACCACGCGGATCGCATGCGGTTTCTGTTCGAGCCGCAGCGACTCGCACAGCTTCACCACGGCCGCCTTGGATGCGCTGTACGCCCCGCCGCCCGCGAGACCGCGTACGCCCGCCACGCTCGCAATGCCCACCAGCGTGCCGCGCAGGCCGCCAAGTCCCGGCGCGCGCGCCTGCATCGCGGGCAGAAACGGCTGGAACGTCGCGAGCGTGCCGTACCAGTTCGTGTCCATGACGGCGCGGGCGACCTCGAGGTCTTCGCGCGCCTCCGCGACCGTGCCGATGGAAATCCCCGCGCTGGCGATCACCACGTCGGGGCAGCCGAAGTGCGCCAGAAAGTCTTCGGCCGCGCGCGCCATCGCGCCGGCATCGCGCACATCGGCCGCATAGACGCGCACCGCATTGGGATTCGGCAGCGTCCCCGCGAAGTCGCGCAGCGCCGCCTCGTTGCGGCCGACGAGCCCGAGCACGGCGCCCTGTGCCGCGTACTCGCGCGCCAGCGCCTGCCCGATGCCGCTGGACGCCCCGGTGAGAAAAACTTTCAGAGGTCGCATCGTTTCACTGTAAGCGTTGAAGCTGCCTCAAGACAAGACGGCCCGGGGCACCTCTCGGTGCGCCGGGCCGTCATGGCAGTGTGGCGGGAAGGCCGTCGGATCAGAGCTTCTTGTCGCGCACGCCGGTCACGAGGAAGTCCATCGCCTGGATGGCGGCACCCTTCGTGCCCGCGATCGACGGCGACGTCACGTACTTGCCCTGCACGACGATCGTCGGCACGCCGTCGATCTTGTAGGCGTCGGCGATCTTGTTCGCGCGCTGGGCGTTGGTCGTTACCGAGAACGAGTTGAAGGTATCGACCCACTGCTTGCGGTCGATGCCGTTCTTGGCCATGAAATCGGCGATCTCGTCGGTGCTCAGCATGCGCTTGCGATCCTTGTGGATCGCGTCGAACACCTTGCCGTGCAGCGCTTCCAGCTTGCCCAGCGCTTCCAGCGTGTAGAAGATCTTGGTGTGGGCCAGCAGGTCCTCGCGGAAGGCCACGGGCACGCGCTTGAACACGACGTCCTTGCCCTGCTTGTGCACCCATGCCTCGAGCTCGGGCTCGAAGTCGTAGCAGTGCGGGCAGCCATACCAGAAGAACTCGGTCACTTCGATCTTGCCGGCCGGCACGGGCTGCGGCGCCTTCAGGACCTGGTAATCCTTGCCTTCGGTCGGCGCGGCCTGGGCGGCGGGCGCGGTCATCAGCAGACCGCTCACGGCGGCGATCGTGGCAAACAAGGCGGCGAATGTCTTCATGGCGGCGGTTCTGCGTGAGTACGCTCGGTAGGTACGTTCGGTTGGTACGGGGTTGGGTAACCTGCTTATGACCAGTCCGGCCGCTTCCGGTTCAACCGGAAGGCCGGTCTTACTGCTTGGTGAAACGAATCACGGACGCCTCGAAGCCGGCCGACTGCAGCCGGTCGCGCGCGCGGTTCATGTCCTCGATGCGGTTGAACGGTCCCAGTCGAACGCGGTACATCTTCACGCCGTTGACATCGCGGTCCGTCACCTTGGCCTCGAACCCCTGCATGGCCAGGTTGGCCTTCTGGCGATCGGCGTCGTCCTGCGAGCGGAACGCGCCCACCTGGAGCAGGTAGCCCACCTTGTTGGCGTCCGCCTGGGCAATCTCGGCGATCGGGTCGGCCACGGGCTTTTCCGCCGGGCGGGCGGCCTGCGGCGGCGTGACCGGGCGCGACGCGGCACCGCTGGTCCCCGCTTCCGGCGGACGCGTGACGGCCACCGGCGGCTGTGCGGGCACGGCCGGCGCGGCCGGATTGGCGGACGGCGCCGCGGGATTGGCCTCGGGCGGCTGGCCCACCGGCTTGGCCGGGGTCTTGCTCCACAGCGGCTTGTTCGGGTCCGACTGGTCGGCGCCCTGGGCGGGCTGCTGCGGCTGGGTCGGCGGCGGCAGCGCGCTCGCGACGTTGCCGGGCTCGCTCGGGCGCGGTGCCGCGGTGCCGCCATTCTTCTGCTGGAACGGCGCCGGCGACTTGGTGATGTACAGGGCGACCACAACGGCGATGGCCAGGCCGACGATCAGGCCGAGCACGAGGCCCAGAAACGTACCGCCATGTTGACTGTCACGACGGCGGGTGCCCTGGGCACGCTTGGCTTTCTGTTGCATGAAGTCCTCTTCGGTGATGCTCGCGATTATAGGGCCTGTTCGCGTTCCATCCGTTGCGGCGCGGAAACGCCGATCACGGCCAGGCCGTTGCGCAGGACCTGCCGGGTGGCGGCCAGCATGGCCAGGCGCGCGCGCTTGACGGCCTCGTCGTCCACGAGCACGCGGTCGGCGTTGTAGAACGCGTGGAAGTCGCCCGCGAGGTCGCGCAGGTAGAACGCCACCGCGTGCGGTGCCAGTTCGCCCGCGGCCGCGGCCAGCATGTCCGGGAACTCGGCCAGGCGGCGGCCCAGCGCGAGCGCCTGCGGGCTGACGTCGGCCGCGGTCACGGCGGTCAGGTCGGCGCCGGCCAGCTCGGGCAGGCGGGCCGCCCAGTCCGCGCCGCCCCATGCCTCGAAGATCGAGCAGATGCGCGCATGGGCGTACTGCACGTAATACACCGGGTTCTCGTCGTTCTGCTTCAGCGCGAGGTCCACGTCGAACACGAACTCGGTATCCGCCTTGCGCGACAGCAGGAAGAAGCGCACCGCGTCGCGGCCGCGCGTGAACAGCGCGGGCCAGTCGGCCACGCCGGCTTCCAGGCAGCCGCGGATGGTGCGGTCGCCGCCGTTGCTCCATTCGATCAGGTCGCGCACGGTCACGTACGAGCCGGCGCGCTTGGAGATCTTCACCTCCTCGCCGTTCTTCATCACGGTGACCATCTTGTGCAGCACGTAGTCGGGATAGCCCTGCGGAATCCCCATGTCCAGCCCCTGCAGGCCGGCGCGCACGCGGGCGATGGTGCCGTGGTGGTCGCTGCCCTGCACGTTGATGACCTTGTGGAAGCCGCGCTCCCACTTGGTCGTGTGATACGCGACGTCAGGCACGAAGTACGTGTACGTGCCGTCCGTCTTCTTCATCACGCGATCCTTGTCATCGCCGTCGTCGGTGGTGCGCAGCCACAGCGCGCCCTCGCTCTCGTAGGTCTTGCCCTTCGCGACGAGCGACTGCACCGCGTCCTCGACGCGGCCATCGCTATAGAGCGACGACTCGAGGTAATAGCGGTCGAACTTGACGCCGAAAGCCTGCAGGTCGATGTCCTGTTCGTTGCGCAGGTACGTGACCGCGAACTTGCGGATCGACTCGATATCCTCGACGTCGCCCGATGCCGTCACCGGCTCGCCGTCGGACGCGCTGACGGTCTTGCCCGCCAGGAAGTCCGCCGCGATATCGGCGATGTAGTCGCCGTTGTACGCGGACTCGGGCCAGTTGGCGTCGCCGGGCTTGAGGCCGCGCGCGCGCGCCTGCACCGAGGTCGCCAGCGTGTGGATCTGCACGCCCGCGTCGTTGTAGTAGAACTCGCGGTGCACGGCCCAGCCCTGCCAGCCCAGCAGGTTGGCCAGCGCGTCGCCGAGCGCGGCCTGGCGGCCATGGCCCACGTGCAGCGGGCCGGTCGGGTTGGCGGAGACGAATTCGACCAGCACCTGGCCGTGGGCACCCTCGGCCTTGGCGCCGAAACGGTCGCCCTCGGCCAGCACGGCGCGCAGCACCTCGGCGCGCGCCGCGGCGTTCAGCCGCAGGTTGATAAAGCCGGGGCCGGCGATCTCGAGCTTCTCCACGAGCGCCTGGGCGCGCGGGTCGGCCTCCACGGCGGCGACGATGCGCTGGGCCAGTTCGCGGGGGTTGCTCTTGAGCGCCCGCGCGACCTGCATGGCCACGTTGCAGGCCAGGTCGCCGTGGGCGGCGACCTTCGGCCGTTCGAACGTGACGGCGGGCAGGGCCGCATCGGCCGGGGCGAGCGACCGCACGGCATCCGTGAACGCGGCGGCAAGAATGGAGGTCTGAACAGGCAGCATGGTGGTCGGGCCCTGGGTCCCGCGGCAGCATCGTCAAGTGAACGGCGCGCCGCGCGACATGTATGAATTCGGATAAACGCCGAATTTTATCAGGTGCTATGCTGACATCATGCGGTTGCTTATGCGTGCATCCTCAAGGACACCATGGGACTCCATGGTTTCCGTGACTCGAAGAAAGGACACATCATGCTGATCACCTTCAAATCCCACGCGGCGCAGGACCTGATCATGATGAAGGACCTCGCCATCACGCTGCTTGGCATCATCGGCAAGCACCTGGGTGAGCGTGGGGTGATCACGACCGAAGAATTGCCGCGCGCCATCCAGAAGCTGGAAGCCGCGGTATCGGACGCGAAGAAGACCCACCCCGCGAACTCGTCCGTTGCCGAGGACGACGAACACGAAGAAGAGCCGCTGCACCTCGGTCAGCGCGCCTATCCGTTCCTCGACATGCTGCGCCTCTCGCAGAAGGAAGGGGCCGACGTGCTCTGGGGCGTGTAAACCCGGCCCGGCATCTCCTCCCACCGCGGCCCGCCGGGCCGCCGCCCCTCGCTCCCGGCCGCGCGCGGCGGCCGCGGGCGCTCGCCTCCGCGCCGAACTGAAAGCCCGCCGTAAGTTTCCCGCCGCCGTTCTTCCAACCCGCAACGCCCCAAAAAAAGCGCCCGGACGCACCGTGGAGGTGGCCGGGCCGCCGGATCAGGGATATATCCGGAAAGGGGGGGGTGCTGCAGGGGTAAAACGGAAATCGGGATGGCGGTTACCCGCCCATCGGTTTCGTGTCAGTCGGGTGCGGGTCAGTCGCTACGGCGACCCGCGAGCAGCAGACCGATGAACGCACCGGCCAGCGCCGCGATCCCCACCGCCTTGAGCGGGGATTCCACGACGCGCTGCCGGCCGGTGTCCACGGCCGCATCGACGTGATCGCGCGCCCAGTGCACGCCATCGTAGGTTTGCGCCCGCACGCGGTCGGCAAGCTTGTGCGCGCGTTCGCGCAGACGTTCGCCGGCCTGCATGCTTTCGGCCGAGCCTTCGTGCGCGAGCACCTCGATCGTTTGCTGCAACTGCGAGATCAGCGCGCGCACTTCGTCAGACACCGGTGCCGCGGCATCGCGGGCGGCATCGCGCGTGTCGCGCGCCGAGTGCTTGATCTGGCGGACAGTGTTCTGCGCACTGTCGGCAAGGTGATTCATTTCCTTCCGGACCTTCGGATTCTGCGTAAGCATGTTCAACTCCTTCTTCACGGATTGGGCGCCTTCAAAACACGATGACCGCCCGGGGGCGGCCATCGTGCCGCTGCGCTTCAACTACCGGCGTCGCACCAGGCCCATCACGAAGGTGACGAGCGCCACGACCAGGAAGATGAAGAACAGGATCTTGGCGATTTCCACGGCGCCGGCGGCGATACCGCCGAAGCCGAAGATCGCCGCGATCAGGGCGACAATGAAAAAGACGAGTGCGTAGTGCAGCATGGCCGGTCTCCCGAGGTTAGCGAAGTGCACCGGCTTTCGGCGCCTTCTGCTTGCGCCACGGTGCGCAAGCTCATAGGCTCATCGTAGGGGCCGGTTCCTCCACCAAAAACCGAAACGGCGCCGATTCACATGTCAGCCGAGTCCTACATCGCGCCACGCTGCGCGCTGGATGCGGCCAAATGGGGCGGCCGGTACGATTGACCCCGCGCGCATGATGTGATCCCATGGCCGCGCAAATCTTCTGTCTCCCAGGCCCAACGACATGGTCAAGCACTCCTTACTTCTCAGAAACACGCTGCTGCTGGCCGGCGGCATCGTGCTGACGCTGGCCGTCCTCATCGCCTCGGAAACCGGCAACCTCAGGCTGCGCGAGGGCTATACGCAGGCCGTGCGCTCGCAGCAGCTGCAGAGCGACCTCGGCGCGCTCGTGGGCGAACTGGTCAATGCGGAAGCCGGCCAGCGCGGCTTTCTGCTGACCGGCAAGGAAAGCTACCTCGACCCCTACTACAAGGCGCTACCGCGCATCACGACCCTCATGGGTCAGATCCGCCAGCACTACGCCGACGATCCCGAGGGCCTGCGCCTGTTCGCCGAGACCTCGCAGTTCGTCACGCGCAAGGTCAACGAGATGGCGCTGACGCTCGTCTACGGCAAGCGCGACGTTGACGTGGCGCTCGACCTCATCCGCACCGACTACGGCAAGCAGACCATGGAGAACGCGCGGCGCGGGCTCGAACATCTGCAGGCGCGCGAGTCCGGTACCGTCACGCACAACCTCGAGGCGGCCGAGCACGACCTGCAGCTTTCACGCTATGGCATCGGCCTGCTGACCACGATCAACATCCTCCTGCTCGTCGCGGTGGGACTCGGCCACTCGCGCCGCATGACGATGGCGGAAGCCGCGCGCGTGCAGCTGGAAGAAGAAAGCGCGCGGCTGGACCGAAAGGTACGCGCGCGCACGCGGCAGCTCTCCGCCCTGGCCGCCCACTTGCAGCGCGTGACCGAGGACGAGAAGACGCGCCTGGCGCGCGAGCTGCACGACGAGCTCGGCGCGATTCTCACCGCCATCAAGCTCGATCTGCACTGGGTACGGCTGCGTGTGCAGGAGACCCATCCCGAAGCGCGCGACAAGATCACGCGCGTGATGCTCCACGTGGACCAGAGTATCCAGATCAAGCGCCGGCTCATCGAGGACCTGCGCCCCACGGTGCTGCTCAACCTCGGGCTGCGCGAGGCGATCGTGCAGACCGTCGAGGACGTCGGCACGCGCAACGAGTGGGAGACCACGGTCGATCTTCCGGAAACGGTGCCGCCGCTGCGCGACAGTGCCGCCATCGCGCTCTACCGTATCGTGCAGGAGTCGCTCAACAATGCGAGCAAGTACGCCGAGGCCCATCACGTGTCCGTCAGCCTCGCCTGCACACCGCAGGAACTCACGCTCGTGGTGCGCGACGACGGCGTCGGCCTGCCGCCCGATTTCGATGCGGGCAGCACGGCGGGCCATCATGGACTGCTGGGCATGGAACAGCGCGTGACCGCGCTCGGCGGCACGATGCATATCGACTCCGCGCCAGGCAAGGGCGTGACGGTACGCGTGGTGGTGCCGCTGACGACGACGGTACTCGCGCCGCCGGAAGAGGAAGTCGAAGCCTGAGGTTCAATGCCCCGTCACTGGGGCGAGGTCGCGTAGTCCTCGATGACGCGGAACACCTGTTCCAGCTCGAGCGACTTGTCGAAGAAGTAGTCGGCACCGGCCTCGGTGCAATGGCGCCGGTACATCGAGACCTGCGCGTGGTTCGTATAGACGATGCGGATACCGGACAGCCCGGTCTTCTGCATTTCACGCAGCACGTTGATGCCGTTGCCCTGGCGCAATTGCAGGTCGCAGATCACGACGTGATAGCTGCCTTCGCTCACGAGCCGGATGGCCGTGCTTTCGGTGTCGGCCCAGTCCACGCTTTCCACGAACGGGAACGCATTCAGATACTCGAGCAGCATCCCACGCAGCACCGGCGAGTCCTCGATCAGGAGGACTCGCAGCAATCGGTGCGAGGAGGCCGCGGCTTGCTCCGGCATGGCGCTGTGGGATTCGGTAACTGACTGGGCGATGGGGTGAATGCGATAGAGGTTGGCGCGGCTTACTCGACCAGGCCGTTCTTGATGGCGTAATAGGTCAGGTCGGCATTGGTCTTCATGCCCATCTTCTCCAGGATGCGAGAGCGGTAAGTACTGACGGTCTTCACGCTCAGGAACAGTTCATCGGCAATCACGGATACGGACTGCCCGCGCGAGAGCTTGCAGAAAATCTGGAACTCGCGCTCGGAAAGCGTCTGGTGCACCGGCTGCTCGGTCGGCTTGTCGAGGCCGCCGATCAGCAGGTCGGCGACGGTGGCGCTCACATACCGGCGGCCCTGCGCCACGGTGCGGATCGCCTTGACGAGGTCGTCGGGCGCGCTTTCCTTGGTCAGATAGCCCGAAGCGCCGGCACGGATCAGGTTGATCGCGTACTGGTCTTCCGGATAGGTGGACAGGATCAGGACTGGCAGATTGGGCAGACGCTGTCGGATCAGCTTGAGCACGTCGATGCCGTTGCGGTCCGGCATGGAAATATCGAGCACGAGCACGTCGAACTCGCTGTCGCGCAACTGCGCCATCACTTCATCGCCGCTGGCGGCTTCGCCCGTCACCTTGATGTCGGGTTCTTCGGAAATGAACTGGCGCAAACCCGCGCGCACGATCTCATGATCATCGGCGATCAAGACGCGGATCATCGGTGTCTCCACGGTAAAGGGGCAGCCCGGATGCACGAGGCGGAACGGGCCGGTTTCATGCATTGTAGTGCGGCGCCGTGCGCAAAGATGTCGGTGTCAGGCTGACATGACGTGCAGGATTTACAGCGGCTTGCGGGCGTAAGGGGTTGCCGGACAGGGGCCGGGCCGGCCGGTGGCGGACGCAAAAAAGGCGCCCGAAGGCGCCTTTGCTGGAGGGGTGGCGGGTCCGCCGGTTACTGGATCTTGCTGCCGGCGTCCGTGCTGCCGCCCGTCACCGCGCTCGTGCCGAGGCTGGCCTCGGTGCCCTTCTTCGACTTGGCGCCCTTCGCGTCCTTGCTCGCGTGCCTGCCGTGCTTGGCGCCCGCCTTGCTCTCTGCCTTCGTGTCTGCCTTGGTGTCTGCCTTAACGTCAGCGCCGGTATCGGTCGCGCCCTGGGTGGACGCACTGGCACCGCCCCCGACCTGCGCCCCAGCCGATGCGCCCGGCGCCGTCAGGCCGGCGCCGGCCTGCGTGCCGGTGGAGACGCCAGTACCTTGTGCCATGGCCAGCGAAGAGGCGGCGGCAATCGAGAGAGCGGACAGGGAGATCAGCAGCTTTTTCATGGGAGAGACTCCTTTCAGATGCACCGTGGCGAAACATTCGCCGCGGCATTCACGCGATGTCACGTGAACTGAGGCTCAGTCTATGGAGTCCGTCCCGCACCGTCTGTGAGCACTTGTAATGCCCTGTAAGCAGCCGTGAGCGGCAAACCGGTGCTTGCCCCGGTGTACGCGTGGCCGCGCACACCGGGCGCTGACATGCCGTTACAGGTTCGGCGCGAGCGCGCGTTCCATCGTGGCGCGATCTTCGCCGCGGCGCGCGGCCATGTCCTCGAGCTGATCGGTGCCGATCTTGCCCACGCTGAAGTACGTCGCGTCCGGATGCGAGAGGAAGAAGCCGCTCACCGAGGCGGCCGGCGTCATCGCCAGCGATTCGGTGATGCCCATGCCGATATCGGCGGCATCGAGGTACGCGAACATCGGCCCCTTCACCGTATGCTCGGGGCATGCCGGATAGCCCGGCGCCGGACGGATACCGCGATACGCTTCCTCGATCAGCTGCTCGTTGTTCAGCGATTCGGCCGCGTCGTAGCCCCAGAGGTCCGTGCGCACGCGCTGGTGCAGGCATTCGGCGAACGCCTCGGCCAGACGATCGGCCAGCGCCTTGAGCATGATGGCGCTGTAGTCGTCGTGGTCGGCCTCGAACTGCGCCTCCTTCTTCTCCACGCCAAGACCCGCCGTCACCGCGAACAGCCCGATGTAGTCGGCGATGCCGCTCTCCTTCGGCGCGATGAAGTCCGCGAGCGAACGGTTCGGGCGGCGCACGCCATCGACGACGGGACGCTCGCTCTGCTGGCGCAGGTTGTGCCACGTCAGCGCGACCTTCGTGCGCGACTCGTCGGTGTAGATCTCGATATCGTCGTCGTTGACCGTATTGGCCGGCAGCAGCGCGATCACGCCATTGGCGCTGAGCCAGCGGCCCTGGATCAGGCGCGCGAGCATGCTCTTGCCGTCCGAGAACACGCGCCGCGCGGATTCGCCGACGATCTCGTCGTTGAGGATGTCCGGGTATTTGCCGGCAAGGTCCCACGTCTGGAAGAACGGGCCCCAGTCGATGAACCGGGCCAGCTCGGACAGATCGTAGTTGCGGAACACGCGGCGGCCGATGAACTTCGGCTTCGGCGGCACGTACGTGCTCCAGTCGATCTTCGTCTTGTTCTCGCGCGCCTGCGCCAGCGTGACCATCGGCGTCGCCTTGCGGCCCGCGTGCTGCGTGCGGATACGGTCGTAGTCGCTCTTGAGGTCGTCGAGGTACTTCGCCGCGCCCTCGTCGGACAGCAGGCTCGAGGCCACGCTCACCGAACGCGAGGCGTCCGGCACGTACACGACCGGCCCTTCGTAGTTCGGGGCGATCTTCACCGCCGTGTGCACGCGCGATGTCGTGGCGCCGCCGATCAGCAGCGGAATCTTCTTCACGCGGAAATAGTCGTCGCGCTGCATTTCGGAAGCGACGTAGGCCATTTCCTCGAGCGACGGCGTGATCAGGCCCGACAGCCCGACGATGTCCGCGCCCTCGACCTTGGCGCGCGCCAGGATCTCGTTGCACGGGACCATCACGCCCATGTTGACCACCTCGAAGTTGTTGCACTGGAGCACCACCGACACGATGTTCTTGCCGATGTCGTGCACGTCGCCCTTGACCGTGGCGATCACGATCTTGCCGCGCGCGCGCACGTCGCCGCCGGCCTCGGCCAGCAGACGTTTCTCTTCCTCGATGAACGGCAGCAGATGCGCCACGGCCTGCTTCATCACGCGCGCGCTCTTGACCACCTGCGGCAGGAACATCTTGCCCGCGCCGAACAGGTCGCCGACGACGTTCATGCCGTCCATCAGCGGCCCTTCGATGACCTCGATCGGGCGGCCGCCGCGCGCGGCGATCATCACGCGCGCTTCCTCGGTGTCCTCGACGATGAAGTTCGTGATGCCGTGCACGAGCGCGTGCGCGAGGCGATCGCCCACGGACACCGGCGCCTCGGGCGTACCGCGCCACGCGAGGTTTTCTTCCTTCTTGGCGGCGCCGCCCTTGAAGCGGTCCGCGATCTCGAGCAGGCGGTCGGTCGCGTCCTCGCGGCGGTTCAGCACCACGTCTTCCACGCGCTCGCGCAGTTCGGGGTCCAGCTGGTCGTACACGCCGAGCTGGCCCGCGTTGACGATGCCCATGTCCATGCCCGCCGCAATCGCGTGGTACAGGAACACGGTGTGGATCGCCTCGCGCACCATGTCGTTGCCGCGGAACGAGAACGACACGTTCGACACGCCGCCGCTCACCTTCGCGTACGGCAGGTTCTGCTTGATCCAGCGCGTGGCCTCGATGAAGTCCACCGCGTAGTTGTTGTGTTCCTCGATCCCGGTGGCCACCGCGAAGATGTTCGGATCGAAGATGATGTCTTCGGGCGGGAAGCCGATCTCGTTGACGAGCAGATCGTAGCTGCGCTTGCAGATCTCGGTCTTGCGCGCGAACGTGTCGGCCTGGCCCTTCTCGTCGAACGCCATGATCACGGACGCCGCGCCATAGCGGCGGATCAGGTTCGCGTGATGGCGGAACTGCTCCTCGCCTTCCTTGAGCGAGATCGAGTTCACCACGGGCTTGCCCTGCACGCATTGCAGGCCTGCCTCGATCACTTCCCACTTCGACGAGTCGATCATGATCGGCACGCGCGCGATATCGGGCTCCGACGCGATCAGGTTCAGGAACCTGACCATCGCGGCCTTCGAGTCGAGCATCGCCTCGTCCATGTTGATGTCGATGATCTGCGCGCCGTTCTCCACCTGCTGCCGCGCGACGGCCAGCGCCTCGTCGAACTGGCCCGCGAGGATCATGCGCGCGAACGCCTTGGACCCCGTGACGTTGGTCCGCTCGCCGACGTTGACGAACAGGGTGCCGTCGTCGATCGAGAACGGCTCGAGGCCGGACAGGCGCATCGGGCGCGGGGGCAGGTTTTGCTGGCTCATGGCGAATGCTTTTGTTAGGGGCGCTGCGTTGAAGACGTGTCTGGCGGAATCAGGCGGCGTCGCGATAGTGGCCGGGCCACGCGCGCGGGGCCTTGTCGGCAACGCGCTTCGCGATGGCGGCGATATGCTCGGGCGTGGTGCCGCAGCATCCGCCCACCAGGTTCACGAGGCCCGAGGCCGCGAACTCTTCGACCAGCGACGACGTGACCTCCGGCGTTTCGTCGAAGCCCGTGTCGCTCATCGGGTTGGGGAGGCCCGCGTTCGGGTAGCACGAGATGGGCACGTCGCAGACCTTGGCCAGCTCCGCGACATACGGGCGCATCAGCGTGGCGCCCAGCGCGCAGTTCAGGCCGAACGTCACGGGCCGCGCATGGCGCAGGCTGTTCCAGAACGCTTCCACGGTCTGCCCGGACAGGATGCGGCCCGAGGCATCGGTCACGGTGCCCGAGATCATCACGGGTACCCGTTCGCCGGTATCCTCGAACAGCTGGTCGATCGCGAACAGCGCGGCCTTGGCGTTCAGCGTGTCGAAGATCGTCTCGACCAGGAACACGTCGGCGCCGCCTTCGAGCAGCGCCTTGCCCTGCTCGTAGTACGACGCGCGCAGTTCCTCGAAATCGACGTTGCGCGCGCCCGGGTCGTTGACGTCGGGCGAGATGCTCGCGGTCTTCGGCGTGGGGCCGAACGCGCCCGCGACAAAGCGCGGCTTGTCCGGCGTGGAATACTTGTCGCACGCGGCGCGCGCCAGGCGCGCGGCCTCGACGTTCATCTCGTACGCGAGGTCCGCCATCTTGTAGTCTTCCTGCGCCACGCGCGTCGCGCCGAAGGTGTTGGTCTCGATGATGTCGGCACCGGCGGCGAGATACTGCTCGTGGATCTCGCTGATGACCTGCGGGCGCGAGAGCAGCAGCAGCTCGTTATTGCCCTTGACGTCGATATGGTGGTCGACGAAGCGCGTGCCGCGGTAATCGGCCTCCGAGAGCTTGTAGCGCTGGATCATGGTACCCATCGCGCCATCGAGAATCAGGATGCGCTCGCGCAGCAGTTGCGGCAGACGGGCGCCGCGCGTATAGGGGCGGGCGTCCGGGCGCGCGTCGGGACGGATGGCTTGGGTGTCGGCACTCATGATGGGAGTTCGGTTCGGTTCGATGCGGCAAGACCGCGATTTTACCAGTTGCGTCAATGGTTTGCGGTTGCGGACCGCGGGGCGCCGGCACTACACTGGGAGCTCTATCCGCCGCCTGTCGCTTTTCCGCATGCAACCGCTGATTCCCAACGACGCCAGACAACTGCTCGACCGCGAGCCCGACGCGCTGTTCATCGACTGCCGCAGCGAGATGGAATACCTGTTTGTCGGCCATCCCAAGGGCGCCCACAACGTACCGTGGAACGACGGCCCCGACTGGGAGGTCAACCCGCATTTCGTGCAGAACGTGAAGAAGCTCGCGGGCCATGTCTCGGCGCGGCCCGTGCTGCTGATCTGCCGCAGCGGCAACCGCTCCACCGCCGCGGCGCGCGCGCTCGAAGGCGCGGGCTTCGTCACGGTCTACTATGTCCAGCACGGGTTCGAGGGCGACCTCGATACCGATCGCCATCGCAATACGGTCAATGGCTGGCGGCACGACGGGCTGCCGTGGGAGCAGTACTGAATGAAAAACGCCCGCTTGCGCGGGCGTTTTTTTTCCGCTCATCAAGCGTCAGTGCATGACCAGCGGGTTGTTCATCACCGTATCGAACTTGCCGAGAAAATCGTCGACCTCTTCCACGGAAGGCTCACTCTCAATCAGACGTTTCACGTCCGCGCGGAAGGTCTCGGCCATCTGGCCGCCGAGGAAAATCTCGCGTTTCAGGTTCTTGTCCACAATCTCGAAGCCGCCCGAGGCTAGGGGCGCATGCTCGACGTCTGCTCCAAACTCGACAATGCAGTAATTGTCGCTGTTGTAGATCATTTGCATCGCACTACCTCCTGGCATTGGTTGGCGGCTATCGCACCGATAGACGGCGCAAGAACCGCGATTTCACCTCCAAGGTGAGGGTAGTCGCCCGTGAATCAAGTGCCTGGCGTCTGGGCGCGCTTCGAACTCTTCCCAACCCCTCTTCTTTTCCCTCTACATACATTGGGCATCGGCATCGCGCGCAAGTTTCTTGAGCATTGCGCATCAGTGTGTTTCAACACACTCAACCGCGTTACGGAATATCACACTGGCCTCCGCATGCCGCATGGCCCAGGAACGCGTCGAACGCTTCGTGGAACCGCTGCGGTTGCTCGATGAAAGCGAGGTGGGCGGCGTCCGGCAACACGACGAGCCGCGCGGCCGGTATCGCCTTCGCGATCGACTCGGCCATCGCCACCGGCGACCCTTCGTCATCGGCGCCCACCACCACAAGAGTGGGAACGTGGATACGTGGCAGTGCGTTGACCAGATCGAATGCCATGATGGCCTGCGCCACGCCGACGAAGCCCTGCTCGGGCGTGCCGAGCAGCATCGCGCGAATGCGTTCGACGACTTCCGGATGCGCGTCCCGGAACGGTTTCGTCAGCCATCGCTCGAGCGTGGCCTCGGCCACACCGGCCATGCCATGCGCTTCCACCTGGCCGATGCGGTTGGACCACATCGGATGCGCGGTCATCGGCGTATGGCTGATGGTATCGACGAGGGTCAGCGACAACAGGCGCTCGGCGTACCGCACGGCGAAGGTCTGCCCGACCATGCCGCCTACCGACACGCCGCAAAAGTGCGCCTGAGCGATCTCCAGCGCGTCCATCGCGCCCGCGATGTCGTCCGCGAGGCGCGTCATCGTATAGGCCCCGACCGGCGCATCGCTGCCACCGTGGCCGCGCAGATCGACGCGAAGCACGCGATACCGCCCCGACAGGTGCCGGGCGGTGTCGTCCCAGAGCGTCAGGTTCGCGCCCAGCGCGTGTACCACCACCACCCAGGGTCCCTCGGTGCCATCCACGCGAACCTGCAGCGCGATATCGCCGACGTGCACGCGGCGCGTGCCGGGTTCGGAGGAAGGTGTCCGGGACACTTCCGCGGAGGGCGTGCCGTTGGGGGTGTCGTTGTTCGAGGCCATACCTTCATGGTTGGCGATGACGAACGTTTGAACAATCACCAATGGCGTATTTTTTTGTCGGTGGAACGCTGACGTTGTAAATCGCCCACCGAAATCAGCGTCCGCTGCCCTCGCCCGATACGCCACGATAGACCAGATCGATCTGCGTCCCGTCGGGTTCCGTCTGTCGCAACCGCGCCGGCATCCACCCGAGCGAGGGCGCCAGCCAGATTTCCACCCGGCGCTTGTCGTCGGCGCGCCGCGGCAGGCGCACGAAATGCTTGGCGCGCGTAATGAACTGACCATTGCCCACGTCGATGTCGTCCTCGCCGACGTACTGCACCTGGATGGCTTCGACGTCGCTCGTATCGGCCAGATGGAATGTCTCCGTCACACCCGGGGTGGCGTAACGCGTCGGGTCGCCACGCACCCAGCCGACGATCTGCAGGAATACGCTGAAGCGGTCCTGGATATCGGGCGGCAGCGGGACCTGGTTGCCGCGCGATTCGAATGCGACCACGCCGGCCGCGCGATCGATGCGCGTCGCGCGCACCTTGCCGCGCCAGTTTTCTTCGTACCGGTCCGGCGCAAGTCCGCGCTCGGTCAACGTGCCCGTGCTCTGGAACGCGAAGCGGAACCACAGCACGCGCGTTTCCACGGCCAGCCGGTAATGCGCGCCGTCCTGCTCCCAGCGGATCAGGCCGTCGGGATTCTGCACGCCGTTGACGAAGCTCGCGTAATGCAGCGTCTCCGATGCCGGGGCCGCGTACGCGGGGGCCGGCGGGCCGGGTGTGGGGCCGGGTGTGGGACCGGTTGTGGCCCCGGATGCGGGGCCGGATGCCTCCGATGGCCCGCCGGCGGCGGCCGCGCCCGGCGCGGCGCCATCGGTGCCCGCGCCAGTCGCCGCGGCGGTGTCGCCGGCCGGTGCCGTGGCCACCGGCGGCGCGGCGGGCTGCGGCGCAGGCGCGGGTTCGGGCTGCGCCGCAGGCGGTGCCGGCGTGGGGAGGTGTTCGGGCGCGCGCGGCAGCGGTGCCACGGCAGGTCTGGGAACCGAAGGGGGTGGCGGAGGCGGCAGCAGGATGGCCTGCAGCATCGGCATGTCCGGCATGTCCGGAACGCGCGGCAACGGCAGCCGCACGAGGCCGAGCAGCAGCAGCGCATGGACGCCGAGCACGAGGGCGACGACACCGCCCCAGCGCCAGCGGCGCGCGCGTCGTTCAGCAGGTGCGAGAGGGGCCGGCGGTGTCGGCCGGCGGGGTGCCGCCAAGATAGCCAAGTTCCGAAGAGATGCGTTGGGCGATGTCGCGCACGCGGCGGTCGACCGCACCGCCCCATTCTGCATCGAATACGCTTTCCGCGCCGAGCACGATCAGCGCAAGCGCAAGATGTCCCGTCGCGTCGAACACCGGTACCGAGATCGCATTGATGCCCGGCAGCACGCCACCCAGCGTGCGCGCGGCGCCTTGCGCGCGCACCTCCGCGCAGATCGCATCGTAATCGGTCAGCGACATGTGCCCGGCCGACGCGCCGCGCAGCGCGAGTTCGCGCTCGATCATCGGCAGCGTCTGCCGGCGCGACAGGTATGCGCCGTAGAGACGCCCCGTGGCGGAATTGAGCATCGGCATCACGTCGCCGAGCCGCAGGCTCACGGTGACCGGATGGCTCGACGCTTCCCAATAGACGATGGTGGGGCCCTGATTGCCCCAGACCGCGATGCCCGCCGTGTGATCGAGCTCGTCGCGCAACTGCGACAGCAGGGGGCGCGCCTTGCGCAGCGGGTCCAGCCGGTTGAGGCCGGCAAGCCCCAGCTGCAGCGCGAACGGTCCGAGGTCGTAGCGGCCGCTGACCGGGTCCTGCACCACGGTGCCGAGCCGCTGGAAGCTGACGAGGTAGCGATGCGCCTTGGCCGGCGGCATGTCGGCGGCGGCGGCGAGGTCCCGCAGCATCATCGCGCGCGGGGCGGCGGCAAGTACCTGCAGCAGGCGGAATCCGACCTCGATGGACTGGATGCCGGCGCGCGATTTCGATTCGTCGGTGTCCGGTTCTTCGGTCATGGCGCGGCGATGCGTGAGCGGTGAGGGTTGAAGTCGGCGATTCTAACCGGCGGGCGCCGGGCGCTCCGTTACACTACGGCACATCCCGCAATGCCATCGATAATCGCATGAAACTCGCCACCCTCAAGGACGGCTCCCGCGACGGCCAGCTCGTGGTCGTCTCCCGCGACCTCAAGACCGCGCACTTCGCCACGGCCATCGCCAGCACGCTGCAGACCGCGCTCGACGACTGGACCTTCTACTCGCCGCAGCTGCAGGACCTCTACGAAGCGCTGAACGCGGGCCGCGCGCGGCATCCGTTCCCGTTCGCGCCGAAGGACTGCATGGCACCGCTGCCGCGCGCCTATCAATGGGCCGACGGGTCGGCCTACGTGAACCACGTCGAACTCGTGCGCAAGGCGCGCGGTGCCGAGATGCCGGCCGAGTTCTGGACCGACCCGCTGATGTACCAGGGCGGCTCCGACGACTTTATCGGTCCGCAGGACGATATCGTGTGTCCGAACGAAGCGTGGGGCATCGACTTCGAAGCCGAGGTGGCCGTGATCACCGGCGACGTGCGCATGGGCTCGACGCCGGAAGTGGCCGCCGAGGCGATCCGCCTCGTGATGCTGGCCAACGACGTGTCGCTGCGCAACCTGATTCCCGCCGAGCTCGGCAAGGGCTTCGGTTTCTTCCAGAGCAAGCCGGCCACGGCGTTCTCGCCGGTGGCGGTCACGCCCGACGAACTGGGCGACGCCTGGCGCGAGCGCCGCGTGCACCGGCCGATGATCGTGCACTGGAACAGCAGGAAGGTGGGCGCGCCCGAGTGCGGCACGGACATGGTGTTCGACTTCGGCCAGCTCATCGCGCATATCTGCAAGACGCGCAACGTGCGCGCGGGTTCGATCGTGGGATCGGGCACGATCTCGAACGTCGATCGCAGCAAGGGCTATGCGTGCATCGCCGAGCAGCGCATGATCGAGACGATCGAAGGCGGCAAGCCCGTGACCGAGTTCATGAAGTTTGGCGACGCGGTGCGCATCGAGATGTTCGACGCGCAGGGCCACTCGATCTTTGGCGCAATCGATCAGGCGGTGTCGCAACGCTAGGCACGACACTGTCCATCGCAGAGGGATAACGATACCGGAGACAACGATGGACGCAGCACAACAGGCGCTTTCCCCACGCTTCGAACGCTACCGCGCGCTCACGCTGCGCCGGCACGGACCGATCCTCGAGATCGTGATGGGGGCCGGGCAGTCGGCCAACGGCAAGCTCGCCACGGCCGACGCGACCATGCATCGCGAACTCGCCGAGATCTGGCGCGATGTGTCGGCGGACCCCGATATCCGCGTGGCGCTGATCCGCGGCGAAGGCAAGGGGTTCTCCGCGGGCGGCGACCTCGCCCTCGTCGAGGAGATGGCCAACGACTTCGGCACGCGCACGCGTGTGTGGCAGGAAGCGCGCGACCTCGTCTACAACCTCATCAATTGCGACAAGCCCGTGGTGTCGGCCATGCACGGCCCCGCCGTGGGTGCCGGGCTCGTGGCCGGACTGCTCGCCGATATCTCCATTGCCGCGCGCGGCGCGCGCATCGTCGATGGTCACACGCGGCTCGGCGTGGCGGCCGGCGACCATGCGGCGATCGTCTGGCCCCTGCTGTGCGGAATGGCCAAGGCCAAGTACTATCTGATGCTGTGCGAGTCGGTCACGGGCGAGGAAGCCGAGCGGATCGGCCTGGTATCGCTGGTGGTGGACGAGGATGCGCTGGTGGCCAAGGCCTTCGAGGTGGCCGAACGCCTCGCGGCGGGCTCGCAGACCGCGATTCGCTGGACCAAGTACGCGCTCAACAACTGGCTGCGCATGGCGGGTCCCGCGTTCGATACCTCGCTGGCGCTCGAGTTCATGGGGTTCTCCGGGCCCGACGTCCACGAGGGTGTGGCGAGCCTGCGGCAGAAGCGTCCACCCGAATTCAGGTAACCCCGACCGTCTTTCATCCCGTCATCAACCTGCCTTGAGGGAGTGCGTGACCATGTTTGGACAGATTCCCGATTTCACGAACGGCTTCGAGTTCCTGCGCAACCTATGGGGCGCGGGCAGCGGCATGCCCAACGGCCTGATGCCGGGCCTGCAGGCGATGACGCCGCCGATGGACCTCGACGAGGTCGACAAGCGCATCCACGACCTCAAGGCCGTCGAGAGCTGGCTGCAGCTCAACGTCAATCTGCTGCGCACCACGATCCAGGGCCTGGAGGTCCAGCGCGCGACGCTGGTCGCGCTGCAGACCTTCGGCAAGGCGCTCTCGCCCGATGCGATGCAGAGCGCGATGGAGAACGTGGCGCGCGCGGCCAACGCGCCGAGCGCGACGCCCCATCATCATCCGTTCACGATGCCCACGCGCGCGCCGGAGCCCGAGAGCGTCGATGATGAGGAAGAGGAAGAGGACGACGACATCGAGTACCCGCCCGACCTCAACGCTGCCGATGCGGAAGACGGGGAGGATGGGGCGGGCGACGACGAAAACACCGAGGCCCTGCCCGACGATGGGCCCGTCGAGGGTGCGACCGATAGCGCAACCGATAGCGCGACCGAAGGTGCGACCGATAGCGCAACGGACAGCGGCACCGAACTGCCGCCGAACGCGGCGCTCTGGTGGAATCTGCTGCAGCAGCAGTTCAACCAGATCGCGAGCAGCGCGGCCGCGGCGAGCATGGTGCCGTTCGGCAATCTCGGCGGCATGAACGCCGCCGCGCCGGCGACGGGTACGGGTACAGCGGCGGCGGGGCCTGGCGCGTGGCCCTCCGCGCAGGCCGCGACGCCGGCGAAGAAGACTGCGGCGAAGCAGCCGACGACAAGGACGGCGTCCGCAAGAAAGCCGGCCACAAAGCAAGCGGCCGCAAAGAAGGCCGCGGCAAAGAAGGCTGCTGCAAAGAAGGCGACTGCAAAGAAGCCTGCCGCGAAGGCCAACACGAAGGCCGACATGAAGGCCGACATGAAGGCCGACACGAAGGCGACCCCGAACGCGACCCCGAAGAAGCCCACGACTCAAGCCACGGCCACAAGCAGGACCGCGAACAAGGCCGCGGTAAAGCCACCCACGACAAGGCAAGCGACCACAAGGCAGGCCGCTGCCAGACAGGCGCCCGCCAACGCCCCGGAGCCGCCCGACACGGACGATAACGCGTGACCGCTCCGGCAAGCCTTCCCGTCCCGCCCCCGGCGGCATCCGCCACCACGCGGCGCCAGCAGACCGCGCTGATCATGATGGGCGGCGGCGCCCGCGCCGCGTACCAGGCCGGCGTGCTCGCCGGCATCGCGCGCATCGCCGAACGCCATGGCCTGTCCCACGGGCCGTTGCCGTTCGGCATCATCGCGGGCACGTCGGCCGGCGCGGTCAATGGCGCGGGGCTCGCGATCGGTGCCGCCGACTTCCAGGCGGCCACCAACAGCCTGGCCGCGCTCTGGCACAGCATCCACGCCGACGACGTCTACCGGACCGACGTGCTGCGCGTGGGCGCGTCCGGCGCGCGCTGGCTCTCGTCGCTTGCATTCGGCTGGGCCACGCGCCAGGCGCCGCGCGCCCTGCTCGACAACACGCCGCTGGGCGGCATGCTGAGCGAGCTGTTCGATGGCGACCGCGTGCAGGCCAGCCTCGATGCCGGCGTGCTCAACGCGTTCGCGGTCACGGCGCTCTCGTACTCGACCGGGCGCCATGTCACGTTCTACCAGTCGCACCGGCGCATCCACCCCTGGCATCGGAGCCAGCGCGTGGCCGTGGAAGCGCGTATCGGCGTGGACCATCTGCTCGCGTCGTCGTCCATCCCGTTTCTGTTCCCGTCGATTCCGCTCGAGATCGAAGGCCATCACGAATGGTTCGGCGACGGCACGATGCGGCAGATGTCGCCGCTGTCGCCGGCCATCCATCTGGGCGCGTCGCGCATCCTCGCCATCGGCGCGGCCTCGCGGCAGCGCGCGGGCTGGTTCGACACGGTGCCCGCGGGCGGCTATCCGTCGCTGGCGCAGGTGGGCGGCCAGGCGCTGGCGAGCATCTTCCTCGATGGCCTGCAGGCGGACCTCGAGCGGCTGCTGCATATCAACCGGCTGCTCGCGCGCATGCCCGAGGTGGCGGGCGACGCGGAGGGCTGGCGCCCCGTGGAGGTCATGACGATCTCGCCGAGCGAACCCATCGAGAACATCGCGGCCCGGCATATCGAACGCCTGCCGCGCACCGTGCGCGCGCTGATCGCGCCGCTGGGCGGCACCGAGGCGCGCGGGGCGGCATTCGCGAGCTATCTGCTGTTCGAACCGGCCTTCACGCAGGCGCTGCTCGCGCTCGGCGAGCGCGATGCGGACGCCCAGGCCGACGAGATCGCGGCGTTCCTCTACGGCGTGGTGCCGGCGGACAAACAGGCGTTTGGGCAGCAGCCGCCGGCCCGACAGCCCGAGGCATCACAGCCGGCATAGCACTTTCGCCACTTTGCACATTGCCTTTGGCATTTCTGTCAGGTCAAACAGGCGAACGCTGGAAATCGCAGTTGCAATCCATAGCTTTACAGCTAAAAAGGAATTAGAGAAAAGATTCGAGAATGATTCCCATCTGGTAGAATCCGCCCGTAATTTCAAAGGCTTACCATGCTCTACCCCGAACTGTTCAAATCGCTGGAATCGGTCCGCTGGCACATGGACAAGGACATCCCATGGGATGACTTCGACGCCAATCTGCTGACCGACGACCAGGCCAAGACCATTCGCATGAACGCCATCACGGAATGGTCGGCACTGCCGGCTACCGAGATGTTCCTGCGTGACAACCGGCACGATTCGGACTTTTCGGCATTCATGAGCATCTGGTTCTTCGAGGAACAGAAGCATTCGCTCGTGCTCATGGAGTACCTGCGCCGCTTCCGCCCGGACCTCGTGCCGACCGAGGAAGAACTCCACGCCGTGCGCTTCGAGTTCGACCCGGCGCCGCCGCTGGAAACGCTGATGCTGCATTTCTGCGGCGAGATCCGCCTGAACCACTGGTACCGCCGGGCCGCCGAATGGCACTCGGAGCCCGTGATCAAGCACATCTACCGCACGCTGTCGCAGGACGAGGCCCGCCATGGCGGCGCGTACCTGCGCTACATGAAGAAGTACCTCGCGCAGTTCGGCGACTCCGCGCGCGCGGCATTCGCCAAGATCGGTGTGCTGATGGCGTCGGCGCGCCGTACCGAAAAGCCGCTGCACCCGACGAACCTGCACGTGAACAAGGCGTTGTTCCCGAACGACACCGTGCAGTCCCGCCTGCCGGACCCGGACTGGCTCGAGCACTGGCTCGACGAACAGATCCGCTTCGACGAAGGCTGGGAAAAGAAGGTCATCGAACGCATCCTGCACAACATGTCGCTGCTGTTCGAACGCACGTTCGACTCGGTGCAGGACCTGAACCGGTACCGCAAGGAACTGAACGCCAGCCTGCAGGGCGCATGACCGCTCCCGCCTTCGAATCCAAGGTCGTCCCCGTGGACGATGTGGCCGCGCTGCAAGCCGCGGTTGCCACGCTGCCGCGGCCGCTCGTCTTCACGAACGGCGTGTTCGACATCCTCCATCGCGGCCACGCGACCTACCTCGCGCAGGCGCGCGAGATGGGCGCCAGCCTCGTGGTGGGGGTGAACAGCGATGCGTCGGTGAAGATGCTCGGCAAGGGCGACGACCGGCCGCTCAATCAGCAGGACGATCGCATGGCGCTGATCGCGGCGCTGGGCTCGGTCGATCTGGTCGCGATGTTTCGCGAGCAGACGCCGGTCGAACTGATCCGGCTCGTGCGCCCCGACATCTACGTCAAGGGCGGCGACTACGATATCGATACGCTCGAAGAAACACGGCTCGTGCGCAGCTGGGGCGGACAGGCGTACGCGATCGACTTCCTCCACGACCGCTCCACCACCAAGCTGCTGACCAAGGTCCGGCAGCAGCGCTGATCAGCTCGCCAGCGCGCAGGCCTGCAGGTCTTCCGCGCCGAGGCGCTGCCTGACTTCCTCGAGCCGCGCGCGCAGCGTGTCATCCACGCGGCGCACACGCAGCCACTGGCGCGACACCGCGCGCGGCGCATCGCTGATCAACGCGGTGCGCACCCCCTGACCCCGCAGCATCTCCAGATACCGCTCGGCCCGTTCGCGCTCGTGGAACAGCCCGAGCGAGACCGTGAACGACTGCTGCGTGTCCGGCGCGCCAGTGCTGACCACCGCCACATCGGTCACGTTGCGGCGGCGCAGTTCGGCGAGCTTGCGGTCCGCGTTCTCGCGCGTGGGTTGCGCGGGCAGGTGGACCCACCAGCGGACCTGCTGCTCGCGCTCGAACGCCTCCACGGCCACCTCGCCGCCCAGCGCTTCCGTCGCGCGGCGCGCCCCCGTGGCGGTGAAGCCGCCCATCTCCAGACAGACGCCCGTTGCGGCCGCGACGAGGCGCGTCGCGGCAACACCGGCAACACCGAGGCTGCCGCGCGTCGTGCCGGCGCCGTTACTCCCCGACTTTGCGGCGGGCTCGCTGGCCGGCACCACCTCCATCCGCTCCCTGCGCACCTGCTGGTCCAGGCGCTGGGGCTCGCGCGGGCTCTCCATCCAGCCGGCCAGCGGTTCGGGGCCGAACGCGCCCGACGCGGCGGCGAGCAGCAGCGCGTTGAGGACCAGCAGGATCAGCAGCGAGACGGTCAGGCCCTTGTTCGGCATCGAGGCGGCGAATAATGGTAGAGACGGTGATGGTGACGAAGGCGTCAGGCACGCAGCGCCATCGCGTGCAGCCCAAGCAACACCAGATTATCGTGCAACTCGCACGGCATCGCGAGTGCACCGGCGAGCGCATGGCGCGCGCCGCCCGACAGCACGCAGCGCACGGGGCCGCGGGCCGCGAGCGCACGCCACGTCTGGGCGATGGCGCCGGTCTGGGCGGCCAGGCAGCCTGCCGCGATGGCGTCGTGAGTGTTGTCGGCACCCAACGCCATATGGCCCGCGGCGGCGGCATCCACGCCGTCGAGCGAGGGCAGCTGGGCCGTGTTGCGCGCGAGCGAGCCAAGCATCAGGGCGAGGCCGGGCAGGATCAGGCCGCCCTCGAACCGCGCGCCGGCGGGCGCTGCGTTGGCGGTGACGATATCGAGCGTGGTCGCGGTGCCCGCGGTGACGAGCAGCAGCGTTTCACCGGGATACCGGCGATGGGCGCCGATGGCGCCAACCCAGCGGTCCACGCCAAGCTGCGTGGGCTCGCGGTAACCATTGACGAGGTCGCCATAGGCGGCCGTCGTGCGTACCCATTCCAGCGGGGCCGCGGCGCCAAACGCCTGCGTGACCAGCGCGGTGGCGCGCGCGGCCGCGCCCTCGCCCGCCACGTTGGCAATCCAGACGGCCGGCACCTGCGCGCCCGCCGCGGCCAGCGCGCGCCATGCCTCGACGGTCTGTCCGAAGTCGTTGGCCTCCTGCGCGGCGCCGTGCGCGATGGCGCCGTCGAACTGCCACGGCTGGGCCACCGACGGATCGGCTTCGAGCGCCGTGCACCACGCCCACTTGAGCCGGGTGTTGCCGATATCGATCAGCAGCGCGCTCATGCTTCGGCTCCGCGCAGCGACACCTCGCCGCTCGTCACGCGCTGCAGGCCCGCGTCGGTCTCGAGCAGCAGATGGCCCTCGTCGTCGACGCCGCGCGCGAGGCCTTCGGCAATCAGGTTCCCGTCCTGCAACAGCCGCACGGGCTCGTCGCGAAACGCGTCGCGCGCGGACCAGCGCGCGGTCATCGGTGCCAGGCCCTCGGCCACGAACACCTCTCGCATGGCGGCAAGACGGTTGAGCACGGCCGCGAACACGGGCGTGGCGTCGCGGTGGACATCGAAGCCCCGCACCACCTCGGCCACGCCCGCCAGCGCGCGGCCCAGCGCGGCCTCCGCATCGGCGTCGCGCACGAGGTTGAGGCCAATGCCCACCACGGCCCAGACGCGGCCCGGGCCCGCCGGTACCGTTTCGATCAGGATGCCGCCGAGCTTGCGACCCTCCACCTGCAGGTCGTTCGGCCATTTCAGGCGCACGCCCGGGGAGCCGGCCTCGGCATGGGCCCGCTCGCGGACGTCTTCGATCCCCTCGGCCACGGCCAGCCCGACGGCAAGGCTCAGCCCCGCCAGGCGTGCCGGGGCGAGCGGCAGCGGCAGCGCCACCGAAAAGGTGAGCCCGGCCTGTCCCTGTTTCCATGGCCGCCCCTGCCGGCCGCGGCCGGCGGTCTGGAGGTAGGTATGGCGGACCTGCACGGCGGCCGCGTCCTCGTCGGCGGGCCAGTCGGCCATGCGGCAGGCATGCACGAGGTCCGCATTGGTGGAGCCCGTTTCCTCGACCGTCTCCACGACCCAGTCGCGCGCGGGGCCGGCGAGCGCCGCGCGCAGCGCGGCCGCGTCGATGCGCCATGCCTGCGCGCCAGCGGCGGCACGCACGGAGGAACGGGGGGATGCGGACGAATGAAGCAGGTCGGACATGACGGCTGACGTGGGCGATGACGCCTCTATGCTGGAACGAGCCCCCGGGACCGGGGAGCGTGCATTGTAGCCGTGCCCTTTGGGAACCATCGTGTTTCTCCGTGTCAGAGGAAGTCTCATCGCCACATCGTGATCGGTAGCTTAGAATCGGGACTCAACCTTCGGGACTCAACCATCACATCGCCGGTATTTCATTTGGATCGCCCGACGACGCCCGCCATCGACATCCAGCGCCAGGATGGAACCTGCAGGATCGCCCTGCAGGGGGACTGGACCGCGCTCGCGCTCGCGGACTGCGGGGGTGCGCGCGGCCTGCGCGCCCAGCTCAAGTCGCTGGTCAACGCCCCCGACAGCGCCGAATGGACGCTCGCGGGGGTCGGCAGGCTCGACCATATCGGCGCGCAGCTGATCTGGCAGGCGTGGCAGGGCAAGATGCCCGAGCGCCTGACCGCCGACGACGGCCAGCGCCGCGTGTTCGGGCGCATCGCGGCCCTGAAGACCGACGGCTGGAAGAAGCGCATGGTCGATCGGTTCAATCCGATCACCCTGTTCGGCGCGGGCATCCTGTCGATGATCATGCAGCTGGCCAACGGCGTCACGATGCTGGGGCAGCTCACGTTCGACCTGCTGCGCTTTGCACGCGCGCCGCAGCGCGGCCCGTGGCGGGAGATCTCCGCGAATATCTACAATATCGGCTACAAGGCGCTGGGCATCACGGCACTGGTCGGCTTTCTGATCGGCATCGTGCTGTCGTACCTGTCGTCGAACCAGCTGCGCACGTTCGGGGCGAGCACGTTCATCGTGAACATTCTCGGCATGGCCGTGATCCGCGAACTCGGACCGGTGCTCGCGGCCATCCTGATCGCGGGCCGTTCGGGCTCCGCGATCACCGCGCAGATCGGCGTGATGCGCGTGACCGAGGAACTCGACGCGATGAGCGTGATGGGCATCTCGCACGGCTTCCGGCTGATCATGCCGCGCGTGATCGCGCTGGCCGTATCGATGCCGCTGCTCGTCGCATGGACCGATCTGCTCGCGCTGTTCGGCGGCATGACGGCCGCCAAGCTCCAGCTCGACATCAGCTATTCGTACTTCCTGCGCCAGTTGCCCGACGCGGTACCGGTGGCCAACCTGTGGCTCGGCCTCGGCAAGGGCGCGGTGTTCGGCATGCTGATCGCGCTGACCGCATGCCATTTCGGCCTGCGTATCAAACCCAATACGCAAAGCCTCGGCGAAGGGACGACGGCATCCGTGGTCACGTCGATCACGATCGTCATCGTCGCGGATGCAATCTTCGCGATCCTGTTCAAGGACGTCGGGATATGAACGCACCGGACAAGGCGCCGCAAACGCACGGCGAGACCATCATCGAGGTCCGCAACCTCGTCAAGCGCTACGGCGATGCCGTGGTCCACGACGGGCTCGACCTCGACGTCTATCGCGGCGAGGTGCTGTCGATCGTCGGCGGCTCCGGCACGGGCAAGACCGTGCTGCTGCGCCAGATCGTCGGGCTCGAACGCCCCACATCGGGCACGATCAAGGTGTTCGGCGAGACGCCCGCGTCGCTGCGTCCCGCGCAGCTGCAGGCGCTGCGCAACCGCTGGGGGCTGCAGTTCCAGCGCGGCGCGCTGTTTTCCGCGCTGTCCGTCATCGACAATATCGCGCTGCCGATGCGCGAGCTGCGCGCGCTGCCCGACAACCTGATCTGCCAGGCCGCGCTGCTCAAGCTGCAGCTGGTCGGGCTGTCCGCGCGCGATGCGGACAAGATGCCCTCGGACCTGTCCGGCGGCATGATCAAGCGCGTGGCGCTCGCGCGCGCGCTGTCGCTGGAGCCCGAGCTCGTGTTCCTCGACGAACCGACGGCCGGTCTCGACCCGATGGCCTCGGACGACTATGTGTCCCTGATTCGCGAGCTCCACACGGAGCTCGGCCTGACCGTGGTGATGATCACGCACGACCTCGACACGCTCGTCGCGCTGTCGGACCGCGTGGCCGTGCTGGCCGACCACAAGGTGCTCGCGGCCGCGCCGATCTCGGAGGTGATCAAGGTCGATCATCCCTTCATCCACGAATACTTCCTGGGCGAACGCGCCCAGCGAGCGATGCAGGCGCTGGCAGTGCCGCCTCACGGAGAAGCCTGATGGAAAACAAATCGAACGCCTTCCTCGCGGGGGTCTTCACGATCGGCCTGGCCGTGCTGGTGCTGTTCTCGGTGTTCTGGTTCAGCAGCGACCATGCGGTGCGGGTGCCCTACGACCTCATCACGCGCTCCACCGTCAACGGCCTGGGCCCGCAGGCCGACGTCAAGTATCGCGGTCTCGACGTGGGCAAGGTGGTGTCGATCCGTTTCGATCCGCAGGTGCCGGGCCAGATCATCGTGCGCATCACCGTGAACCAGGACACGCCGATCACGCGCACCACGTACGCCACGCTCGGGTTCCAGGGCGTGACCGGCATCGCATACGTGCAGCTCGACGATACGGCGCGCGAGGAAGGCGCCGGCCAGGCCTCGCCGCCGCTGCGCACGTCCGCGCGCGAGCCCGCGCGCATCGTGATGCGGCCGGGGTTCTTCGAGGAACTGGAGAAGCGCGGGGACTCGCTGCTGACGCAGACCGAGACGCTGATGTCGTCGCTGAACGAGATGTTCCAGACCACCAATCGCGACGAACTGATGGCGACGATCAAGTCGATGCACGAGACCGCCGAGAACTACTCGAAGCTCGCGAAGACGCTGCAGCCCACGGCGGACAAGCTGCCGAAGGCCGTGGACAACCTCAACGCGACGCTGGCCTCGGCGCGCCGCATGACCGACGAACTGGCGAGCCCCAACGGCACCGTGATGCGCACCGTGAACAAGGTGGGCAACGACCTGCAGGTCGCCGCGGACTCCGTGCAGGCTGCCGCGAGTACCATCAACGAAGAGACGCTGCCGCAGATCAACGGTCTGGCGCGCGATGCGCGCCAGACCGTCCGCAGCATCGACCGCGCGGCCGGCACGTTTGGCGATCAGCCCAACAGCGTGCTGTTCGGCGGTCCGACGCCCACGCCCGGCCCGGGTGAGTCCGGCTTCAAGACGCCATCACCATGAACCGACTTCGAGAGTCCACCGCCATGACCACCGCCGCCCCGCTGACTGCATCGTTCGCCACGGTTGCGCGCCGCCTGCCGCAGGCGGCCGTGGCCCTGCTCGTGCTGCCGCTCCTGCTGACCGGCTGCAGCGTGCTGTCGTCGAATCCGCCCGCCACGACCTACGACCTCGGCCCGCTCGCGGCCGCGCCCGCGCAGCCGCCGGCGCCGCTGCCCAAGATGCGCGTGGCCCAGACCGAGGGGCCGGACTGGATGGACGGCAGCCAGCTTTATTACCGGCTGCAGTATTCGCAGCCGCAGAGGCTGCAGGCCTATTCCACGCAGCGCTGGGTACAGCCCGCGCCACGGCTGTTCGACGACCGGCTTCGCGAAGCGGTGTCGGCGCGCGGCGCGCTCGGCTGGATCCGCGATGCCTCGGCGCCGGGCATGCGCGTGGACCTGCTCGCGTTCGAGCAGGTCTTCGACACGGCCACGTCGAGCCGCGGCGTCGTGCGCGCGCGCGTGACCGTGTACCAGAAGGGCCAGATCGGCCAGAAGACGTTCGTGGCGGAGCAGCCCGCGCCCACGGCCGATGGCGCGGGCGGCGTACGCGCGCTCGCGGCCAGCAGCGACGCCGTGATTGCCGCGATCCTCGACTGGGTGGCCACGCTGCCGCTGGACCCCGGCGCGCCCGGCACGACCGTCAGCGCGGCGCCGCTGTTCCCCGGCACGACCATGCCGGTGCCCGAGGCGCCCCCGGCACCCGCGCCCGGGCCCGGGGCCGCCCCCACGCGCACGATGCGCTGAGGACACGCGCGCCGCGCCCAGCATCCGGCCATGGCGAAGCACGCACCGGCTCCTCCGCCGAGCCCGCCCCCGAGTCCACCGGCGTATCCACGCCAGCCCGAACTGGAGGGCTGGCTGCCGCGTCATTCGCCGCTCGCGCGCGTCGGCCTCATCTGCTTCACGCTGCTCGTCGTCTACGCGAGCCTCTATCCGTTCTCGGGCTGGGTGAACAACGGCATCTCGCCGTTTGCATACCTCAGCGCGCCCAAGCCGCGCTACATCACGGACTTCGATCTGATCACGAACGTCCTTGGCTATTGCCCGTTCGGCGCGCTGGTGGTGCTGGCGCTGCATCCCCGCATATCGGGCGCGCGCGCGACGCTGCTCGCGTTCGTCTCCGGCGCACTGCTGTCGGCGGCCATGGAAGCGTTGCAGACATGGCTGCCCAATCGCATTCCGTCGAATATCGACCTCATCACGAACGCATTGGGCGCGCTGCTCGGCGCGGCCGTGATCGCGCCCTTCAGCAGCGCGCTGATCGACCGCGGCACGCTGACACGGCTGCGCATGGCGTGGTTCGAGCCGCATGCGAGCTTCGCGATCATCCTGTTGCTGCTGTGGCCGTTCGCGCAGGTGTTTCCGCAGGAGCATCTGTTCGGCATGGGCGGCATCGTGCGCGAATGGCTGACCGATCCGGATTCGTGGCCGATGGAATGGCTGCAGGCGCTGTTCCCGATGCTGCTGACCTGGCAGGATTCGGTGGGATTGCGGCCCGACGACATGCAGAGCCAGCTGTTGCTGGAGACGCTGGTCACGGCCAGCAGCTGGTTGGGCACCGGACTGTTCGCGTCGCTCGCGATGCGGCGCACGGCGCCGATGCTGCGCATTCTCGCGGGACTGCTGGCGTCCGCGTTGCTGATCAAGGCCGCGGTGGCGGAACTGCAGTTTCCCGAGGACAACTCGTTCAACTGGCTGTCGGAGGGAGGACGCTTCGCGCTGCTGACGAGTTCGCTGCTGCTCGTGCTGCTGCTGCGCCTGCCACGCTGGCTGCGCGCCACGCTGGCGATGCTGGCGCTGGCCACGCTGGTCGTGCTGACCAACGTGCTGCCATCGAATCCCTACGCGTGGATTTCGGAGCAAGGCTGGCGCATGGGCCGCTTCGTGCATTTCAACAGCCTCGCGCAGTGGCTCGGCTGGTTCTGGCCGCTGCTCGCGTTCTGCTATGTGATCTGGCGGCTGGAGCAGGTGACGCTGCGGCGCAAGCTGCAACGCCGCGCCCAGCGCCGCGCCACCGCCCGCGCGGTGGCCGCGGCGACCGAACGCCACGACACGGCGGACCACACGGTTGACGGCAAGACGCGCTAGACCCGCTCAGTGAAGCTGGCCGCCCTGCTCGCGAACGTCGGCGGCAGTGTTCAACGTGGTGGCCACCGCAACGCGCAGGCCCGCGATCAGCGTCTCGAGCGCAAGACTCGGTGCGCCCGGATGCCGGGCCGCCTGCTCGGGCAGATACGGGATATGAATAAAGCCGCCGCGCGCGTCCAGCTTGCGCCGCGCGAGCGCATGCATAAGCCCGTAGAACACGTGATTGCACACGAACGTGCCTGCCGTCTGCGACACCATCGCCGGCACCCCGGCCGCGCGCAGGTCGCGCGTGATGGCCTTGATCGGCAGCGTGGAGAAGTACGCGGCGGGACCCTCCGTGGCGATCGTCGTATCGATCGGCTGCGCGCCCGCGTTGTCCGCGATGCGCGCGTCATCGACATTGATCGCGATACGCTCGATCGACATCTCGGTGCGGCCGCCCGCCTGGCCGACCGCGATCACCACCTCGGGCTTCAGTTCCTCGAGCAGCGTCTCCATGCCGGAGATGGCCGCGCCGAACACGCAGGGCAACTGCCGGGCGACGATGACGGCATCGTCGCCGACGCGCTGCCCGTCGAGCGCGCGCACCGCCTCCCACGATGGATTGACCGGTTCATTCTCGAACGGCTCGAAGCCGGTAAGCAGTACGGTGCGCATGCAAAGGCCCTCGTTACATCAGGAAGTACAGCAGGACGATATTGGCCACCAGGATCGCGAGCGCGGTCGGCACCTGCGCGCGGATCACGGCGTTCTTGTCGTCGAGTTCGAGCAGCGCGGCCGGCACGATGTTGAAGTTGGCCGCCATCGGTGTCATCAGCGTACCGCAGTAGCCGGAGAACATGCCGATCGCCGCCATCACCGCCGGGTTCGCATGGAACATGCCGACCAGAATGGGCACGCCCACGCCGCCGGTCATCACGGGGAATGCCGCGAAGCCGTTGCCCATGATCACGGTGAACAGCGCCATCCCGACGCAGTACACGGCCACGGCCACGAGCTTGTAGTCCATGTTGATGTACGCGGTGGTCAGGTGCGCGACGGCCTTGCCCACGCCCGCATCGGCGAACACGAGGCCGAGCATCGCGAGCATCTGCGGCAGCACGAGCGCCCAGCCGAGCGACTCGATCAGGCGGCGCGATTCCTTCACGCCCTGCGCGACCGTGTCACGCGTGAGCCAGCACACCACGGCCAGCGAGATCAGGCAGCCGATACCGAGCGAGACGAACGTGACGTTCTTCGGGTCCAGCAGCGCCAGGCCCGCGATCTTCACGTCCTTGAACAGCACCGTGCCGAGCACCGTGACGAGCGGAATCAGCAGCGCGGGGATGAACAGCTTGTTGCCGAGGCGCTTCGCGCTCGCGCGGCGCTCCTCTTCCGGCAGGCTGCCGTGCTTGCCCTGGCCCACACCGCCAAAGCCCGCGATCAGCGCCATGACGACGGCGGCGATACCGACGATGGCCGGCGGAATCTTGTCGCCGATCAGGAAGATGATTGCGTACAGCAGCCAGAACAGTCCCGTGGACAGGCGACGCGGGTGCGTCTTGTCCGTGAACGTCATCAGTGCCGTGATGGCCAGCACCAGGCCCGCGAGCCAGTAGAGGTATTCGATGGATACGATCATGATGTCCGGCTCCCGTTATTCGCTCTTGCCGGCGGCAGCCGGGGTCGCATTGGGGGGCACGGCAGAGCGGCCCGCGAGTTCGCGCGCGAGCCAGCCGTCCAGGCGTTTCAGGCGCACGGCATGGATCAGGAATGCGCAGATGGCGGTGGGGATCCCCCACACGGCGATATGCAGCGGCTCCACGTCGATGTTCGACGACAGCAGGAACGTGTGCATCAGCGCGATGGCGCCGAACGCCACGAAGATGTCCTCGCCGAAGAACAGGCCCACGTTGTCGGTGGCCGCGCAGAATGCGAGCACGCGCTGGCGCACGGGTTCGGGCAGCTGGCCGAAGCGGTTCTCGGCAGCGCCTTCCGCCATCGGGGCCAGCAGCGGACGCACCATCTGCGGATGGCCGCCGAGGCTGGTCAGGCCGATCGCGGCGGTGAGTTCGCGCACCGCGAGGTACACGATCAGCAGGCGGCCCACCGTGGCCGAGGCGATCCGCGAGATCCACGCCTGTGCATGCTCGCGCAGGCCGTGGCGCTCGAGCAGCCCGATGACCGCGAGCGGCAGCAGGATGATCAGCGGCAGGTTGCGTGCCTTGACGAACGCGGTACCGATCGCCGTGAAGATCTGCATCAGCGGCATCGATGCGGCGAGCCCGGTCGCGATGGCCGCGAGCGCGACCACGAGCATCGGATTGAATCGCAGCACGAAGCCGATGATGATGACACCGACCCCAAGCAGGGGCCAAAGATTGACAGCTGATTCCATGAAGGACACCAGATAGAGTGTGATGGATCGACGCCAGCCTGCGGGGGTACCCCTCAGACGCCAGCCCGTACAACAATGCCTTCCGAGCCGAGCCGTTCCCGGATACGGCGCGCGAATGCAAGCGCGTGAGCGCCGTCGCCATGCAGGCACACGGTTTCGGCGCGGATGGGGACCCAGCTGCCGTCGATGGCGCGCACGCGCTGCTCGCGCACCATGCTCAGCGTCTGGTTCAGGGCCACTTCCTCGTCGTCGTGCAGCGCGCCGGGCGTGCCGCGTTTGACGAGCGTGCCGTCCGGGTTGTAGCCCCGGTCGGCGAACACTTCTTCCTTCACGCGCAGGCCGTGGGCGCGCGCGATCGTGATCATCTGGCTGTTGGCCAGCCCGAAGAACACGAGGTTCGGGTTGTAGTCGCGGACCGCGCGGACGATCGCCTCGCACAGTTTCGCGTCGCGCACCGCCATGTTGTAGAGCGCGCCGTGCGCCTTCACGTGCGCGAGCTGGCCGCCTTGCGCGCGGACCATCGCGTCGAGCGCGCCGATCTGGTAAAGCACGTCGGCGTACACGGCTTCCGGGTCGCGCTGCATTTCCGTGCGGCCGAAGTTCTCGCGGTCCGGAAAGCTCGGATGCGCGCCGATGGCCACGCCGTTGGCGATCGCCCATTTCACGGTCTGCAGCATCGTCGCCGCATCGCCGGCGTGCCAGCCGCACGCAACGTTGGCGGAACTGATCAGCGTGAGCAGCGTTTCGTCATTGCCGCAGCCTTCGCCGAGGTCGGCGTTGAGGTCGATTTCCATGGGGTTCTCCTGCGAGGGGTTCTGATTGTCTGGAAGCGCGCGCGATGCGGGTTACGCCACCGCGCGCGTCTGGGTACGCCGTCGCGCGGCGATCACCATGCCGTCGCCCTGCCACCGCAGGGCCTGATCGATCTGCCGCAGGTAGCGGTCCACTTCCGCCTGCGCGGCCGCGGCCCCATCGAGCGACACCTGCATGAAGCGCACCGTTGCGCCGAGCGGCACCTGCGCCAGGCGCCACAGGTCGGCGCCGATCACCACGCCGATCTTCGGATACCCGCCCGTGGTCTGCGCATCGCTCATCAGCGCGATCGGCTGGCCGGCCGGCGGCACCTGCATCACACCGGGCACCACGCCGTGCGAGAGCAGGTCGGCGCTGCGGTCCGCGCGGCGCGCGAGCGACGGCCCCTGCAGACGCAGGCCCATGCGGTTGCTCTGCGGCGTGATCGTCCACTCGGCCTCCCACAGCGCGGCCTGCGATGCGGGTTCGAAATCCTCGTACTCGGGGCCGGCCAGCATGCGCACGACCCATGCATCGCCTTCGCGATTGACGGGCAGCGCCCACGCGGGCGCGGCCACGCCGAGCCAGTCCTGCTCGCTCGCAAGGCCCACGCGGCCGACGGGCAACCGGTCGCCGTCGCGCAGCACGCGGCCCTGGAAGCCGCCGTAGCCGGACTTCAGGTCCGTGCTGCGCGAGTTCATGACCAGGGGCACGTCGATACCGCCCGACACGCAGAGATAGGTCCGCGTGCCGCCGCGCGCGGCCGGCAGCGTCAGCACCTGCCCCTTGCGCACGTCGAACGCATGCCACGCCCACACGGGCAGGCCATCCAGATTGGCGCCGCACTCGGCGCCCGTCAGTGCCACGCGCATATCGGCGTGGAAGCGCATGGCCGCGCGGCCCAGCGTGAATTCGATACCCGCGTCACCGGGCGCGTTGCCGAGGAGGCGATTGCCGACGTCGAGGGCGAGGCCGTCCGCCGCGCCCGAGCGGCCCACACCGAAGCGGCGAAACCCGATACGGCCGAGGTCCTGGACCGATGCCTGTGCGCCAGGGCGAATGATTTCAATCACGCGACAAATTCCTCGATGACGAAGCGCACCGTGTCACCCGGCGCAAACAGGGACGGCGGATCGCGGTCCGCCACGAACAATTGCGCATCGGTATGGCCGATCAGCTGCCAGCCACCCGGCAGCACGGCCGGATAGATGCCGGTCTGCTCGCCGCCGATGCCGACGGCGCCCGCCGGCACGGCCAGCCGCGGCTCGCGGCGGCGCGGCGTGGCCAGCGCGGCCTCCATGCCGCCCATATAGGCGAAGCCCGGCTGAAAGCCGAGGAAGTACACGACGTATTCGCCGGCGGCATGGCGCCGCACGACCTCTTCGGCCGACAGTCCGGTATGCGCGGCCACGTCGGCCAGATCCGGGCCGTACTCGCCGCCGTACCGGACCGGGATCTCCACGAGCTTGCCGGTGGCATTGCGGGTCTCGCCGGACGCCCAGGCGACCTTGAGGTTGCGCTCGAGCGCGCTCACGTCGGCGTCGCCGTCGAAGACCACGGTCAGGTTGTTCATGCCCGGCACGACGTCGACCACGCCGCGCCAGTCCGCGGCCCGCTCGGCCATGGCCCAGATCCGGCGCTGTACCTCGAGGGAAGCTGGCGGGGCGACGCTATACAGCAGCGCCTGTTCCGCCAGGCGGTGAACGGTGCATTGGGGCATGGTGGGTGCCGTTGTGATGAGGACCGGACTTGTCAGGTCAGTGTAGGAATCCCAGTGCGAACCGGAAGTCCCGAACGCCGTCGTCTAGAGCAAGTTATGGGCCTGCTTGACGATCCAAACGTGACGTTTAGCTATTTCATCGATGTTTTATCGATAAATTCATCATATCGAAACAAGCGAACGGCGACCACTTCGGGATGTCCCTAGGTCCATCTGCACATAAAGGGTGCCGACGTGCCCCGAAAAGCAGCCAAAATCCCGTCCCGTGCCCTGTTCTGCGCCGTTGCGCATTCGCACGGAAAACAAAAACGGCCGGGAGGTCCCGGCCGTCTGGCAGTGCTTTCAGGAAGCGATCAGGCGATCAGGCAAACCCGGCCTGATGGGCCTGCTGGTCCGCGTGATACGAGCTGCGGACCATCGCGCCCACCGCGGCGTGGGTGAAGCCCATCTTGTAGGCCTCGTCCTCGAACATCTTGAACGTGTCCGGATGGACGTAGCGCAGGACCGGCAGGTGATGGTTCGACGGCGCCAGATACTGGCCGATCGTCAGCATGTCGATATCGTGCGCGCGCATGTCGCGCATGACCTCGAGGATTTCGTCGTCGGTCTCGCCCAGGCCGACCATCAGGCCGGACTTGGTCGCGACGTTCGGGTTGCGGCGCTTGAATTCCTGCAGCAGCTTGAGCGAGTGCGCATAGTCGGCACCCGGGCGTGCCTGCTTGTACAGGCGCGGTACCGTCTCGAGGTTGTGGTTCATCACATCGGGCGGACCGGCCTGCAGGATGTCCAGCGCCTTGTCGAGGCGGCCGCGGAAATCGGGCACGAGTACCTCGATGCGCGTCACCGGCGACAGCTCGCGCGTCTGCGTGATGCAGTCCACGAAGTGCTGGGCGCCGCCGTCGCGCAGATCGTCGCGGTCCACGCTGGTGATCACCACGTAGTTGAGCTTCAGCTGCGCGATCGTGCGGGCGAGGTTGCCCGGCTCGTTGACGTCGAGCGGATCGGGGCGGCCATGGCCCACATCGCAGAACGGGCAGCGGCGCGTGCACTTGTCGCCCATGATCATGAACGTGGCGGTGCCCTTCCCGAAGCATTCGCCGATGTTCGGGCAGCTGGCTTCCTCGCACACCGTGACCAGGTTGTTCGCGCGCAGGATGTCCTTGATCTCGTAGAAGCGCGAATTGCCGGTGGCGGCCTTCACGCGAATCCACTCGGGCTTCTTGAGCTTTTCGGCCGGCACGATCTTGATGGGGATGCGCGCGGTCTTGTCGGCGGACTTCTGCTTCCGGGTCGGATCGTAGTCGGCCTGCGGGGCTTCGCTGGAGGTGGCGATCAGGGCGTCGCTCATAATGTTCTTTCCGCTAAAAATTGGGGAGCCGGCTGTCTGAGCCGACCACATTCATATGGCCGCGGCAGTTTCTGCCCCGGCCACGGCAGCGGGCCCGTTGGCCACGGCACGCGCCTCGCGCGCCGCAAGCACCTCGCACAAGGCCGCCGCCAGGCGCCGTGCGATCTCGGGGTGATGAACCGCGGTCACCGGCAGGTGCATCGCGCCTTCGCGCGCATCGTCCGCCACCACGGTGGCGCCCGCGGTCGCCATGTCGACCGTTTCCAGTCCGGCATAGCCGCAGGGATTGATGCGCAGGAACGGCGAGAGGTCCATCTGCACGTTGAGGCTGACGCCGTGATAGCTGCAGCCGTTGCGGATCTTGAGGCCCAGCGCGGCAATCTTGGCACCCCGGTGCGCTCCATCCGACAGATAGATGCCCGGTGCGCCGGCCTTGCGCTCGGCTGCGAGATTATACGCCGCGAGTGTATCGAGCACGGCCTGCTCGATATCCTGGACCAGTTCCCGCACCATCAGATGGCGCCGACGGAGGTCCAGCAGCAGGTAGGCCACGATCTGGCCCGGTCCGTGATAGGTGATCTGACCCCCGCGGTCGATCTTGACGACGGGAATCGCCGCATCGGGCACGAGCAGGTGCGCGGGATCGCCGGCCTGGCCGAGCGTGTAGACCGGCGGATGCTCGACCAGCCAGATCTGGTCGGGGGTGTCGGCGTTGCGGGCTTCGGTGTACGCCCGCATCGCGTCGAAACAGGGTGCGTACGGCTCGCGACCCCGATCGATGACTTGTATGGGATGCATGCCCGCCAGTGTAACGAAAAGGGGGCGGGCCTGCCCGCCCCCCTTCATCGCGCGGTCTTCACAGTACCGTGACCTGATCCTTGCCCGGCGTCCATTCCGTGCCGCGCACGAGCCGGCGCGCGGCGCGCCAGGCCATATGGACCACATCGCCAAGCGTCAGCGACGGACGGCGCGCCTCGGCGATCAGCGCGAGCTGGATGGCCTCCGGCGCCGCCGGGTCCACGCTCAGCACGATCTCGTCGCCACGGCGCAGCAACAGGCTACTGCCGCAACGGAGCCAGTAGTCCTCCGAATCGTTCTCGCGCGTGACCCAGAGGTGCGTGCCGGCGGCTTTCTGTACCGTGAGGCGCTGGGCGGCATGGAGCGAGAGGGCGGTGACCTCGCCGGGATTCAGGGTAAAGACTGTCGTTGTGAGCAGAGTTTTCATGATGGCTTCTCCGATAACCGAACTGCCGTGGCTTGGCCGCCGCACCGGAACTGGCCCGGCGCCTCGACCGGGCCAGTTTTGTTCGCTTCATTGCGTTGATTTGCGGCGTCCGGTGCATTGCATTCTAGGGATTGCCCTAGCACTATCAAAACGATATATTTTCCATTCGCTTGTCAATGAAACTCACATAGAAAACGGTAGAGACTGTCATTTATGGCTGGAAAGGGCTCCTGGCACCCCGACGACGCGCGCAGCTGGCGCCGCGAATTTCCGCGCCTGCCGGCGCTGGCCGCGCTCCGCGCGTTCGAGGCCGCCGCCCGGCACGAGAGCTTCTCCCGCGCGGCCACCGAGCTGTTCGTCACGCACGGCGCGGTCAGCCACCAGATTCGCGCGCTCGAGGAGGAACTGGGCCAGCCGCTGTTCGAGCGCCGCGGCAAGCGGGTCGCGCTGACCGCCAACGGCCGCGTCTACGCCGAGCGCGTTCGCGACGCGCTGCTGCAGATCGCCGATGCCACGCGCGTGCTCCAGGCCGGCAACCGCGACAAGCGGCTGACCATCAGCACCATGCCGTCGTTCGCCGCGCGCTGGCTCACACCGCGCATCGGCAGCTTTATCGAGCGGCATCCCGAGCTCGACGTCGAACTGCTCTCATCGAACTCGCTCGTCGACTTCGCGAGCGAGGAAGTCGATATCGCGCTGCGCATGGGCAGCGGCGACTATCCGGGTCTCTATGTGGAACAACTGCTGGACGACCGGTTCTTCCCGGTCTGCAGCCCCGATTTCAATGGCGGACGCCTGCCCGAACTGCCGCAGCACATGGCCGGCATGCCGCTGCTGCGCGGCGAGGGCGATCCGTGGAAACCGTGGTTCGAGGCCGCCGGCCTCGACTGGCCGGAGCCGCGCAAGGGCCTGCTGCTGCAGGATTCGTCGCTGCTGCTGCAGGCGGCGGCCGAGGGCCAGGGCATCGCGCTGATCCGCTCGTCGCTCGCTTACAACGATCTGCTGTCGGGGCGCGTGGTGCGGCTTTTCGACGTGAGCATCGCGTGTCCGTGGCTGTTGTATTTCGTGTGTTCGCCGGACAGCCTCGAGCTGCCGAAGGTCCAGGCATTCCGGCAATGGCTGCTGCCGGAGATGGAGCGCTTTCGCGGCATCCTGTCGCAGTGGATCGACTAGGGACCTAGCCGGTCTCGTCGTCCGGCTCGGGTCCGGCTTCGGGCTCGGCCTTGGCCGCGCGCCCCGCCCGCGGGTGGGCCTTGTCGTAGACCTTGGCCAGATGCTGGAAGTCCAGCGACGTATAGATCTGCGTGGTCGAAATGCTCGCGTGGCCGAGCATCTCCTGCACCGCTCGCAGGTCGCCCGACGACTGCAGCACGTGCGTCGCGAACGAATGCCGCAGCATGTGCGGATGGACATCGGTCGGCAACCCCGCGGCGATCGCCTGTTTCTTGATGCGCTGCTGGATCGTGCCACCCGACAGTCGCCCCCCGCGCGCGCCCAGAAACAATGCCGTGGCATCCTCGGGCGCCGCGCCCGGACGCGCGAGCTGATCGCGCACCGCAAGCCACGCGCGCAGCGCTTCGAGCGCCTTGCTGCCGACGGGCACCTTGCGCTGGCGCGAGCCCTTGCCGATGACCGTGACCTCGCCCTCCGCGAGATCGAGCCAGCCGGACGAGCGATAGTCGCCATCCTCGGTATAGCGGACGTCGAGCTGCACGAGCTCCGATAGCCGCAATCCGCTCGAATAGAACAGCTCGTAGACGGCCTGGTCGCGCCGCGCGGCCGCATCGTCGTTGCCGCGATGGCCCACCAGCGCCACCGCGTGCTCGACCGACAGGGCCTTGGGCAGCCGATGGCCACGGCGCGGCGCGCGCACGCCATCGACGGGATTCGCCGGTACGCCGAGGCCGTGTTGCGCGGCCCACAGATAGAACCCGCGCCACGCCGACAGCGCGCGCGCGATGGTCGCGCCGGACAGGCCGCCGCCATGCATGCGGGCGGCAAATGCGCGGATATGGTGGGTCTGGAGCGCGAGCAGGTCGACGCCCGGCGCATGGCGCGCGGCATGCGCTTCCAGCACGGCGAGGTCGTGCGTGTAGTTGATCAGCGTATGGCGCGCGAGTTTGCGGCCGGTTTCGAGCCACGCGAGGTAGCGTGCCACCCGTGCATCGGTGGCGGGCCGGCGATCGCTATCCCGCTCGGCGTCGGCCCCCTTGACGATAGCGGTGCTGTCGGACGACGGTCGGCGGGACGCCATGGCGGAGGATCGGCAGCGAGAGGGCCAGGCCTCAGTCGCGCAGACGATTGAGGGCGGCCCCCGCCACCTCGCCGATCTGCGCGAGATACGCGGTGCCCATGCCCTCGTGGAACCGGCGCGCATCGGGCGAACCCAGCACGAGCAGGCCGAACGTCGGGCCCGCGCCCTCCTCGCCCACGCGCGCCGGCGCGCGCAGCGTCACCATGGCCAGCGATGCGATATCGGCGCGCTCCAGCAGGCCGGCCGCCTCGAAGCCGCTGTTCGGGCCGCAGTACGGCGCGCGCAGGCCCTCGGCGAACAGGCGCAGGTCGTCGCTGGCGCCCTGTGCCACTTCCATATGCGAGTAGGCCTGGCCCACGTTCCACAGGCGCAGCGCCACGGCGGGCACGTCGAACACCTGCTGCAGGCCGTCCTGCACCGCATACGGCAGCGCGTGCGAGTCCACTTCCGCCAGCAGGCGCAGCTGCCATGCGTGCATGCGCTGCTGCGTGCGGTCGTTGTCATGCCCGTGCCGCACGAGGTCCGCCAGCTTGAGCTCGAGGCCCTTGTTCTTCTCGCGCAGGATTTCCATCTGGCGTTCCTGCAGCGACACGGCACGGTGGCTGTGCGGGCTCGTCAGCTGGACCGCCGCGAGCAGCTCGGCGTGATCCTCGAAAAACTGCGGATGGCTCTGCAGCCAGCTTGCAACGTCTTGCGAATTCATGGCGTCTCTACCAGGCATGGGTGTTGTGGTCGGCAGTGTAGCAAAGGGCAGCTTGAGTCGCCTTCGATGGGTCAGGTCTGGATCAGCCGCTTCTGACGCGAGATGCTCATCAGGATGCCGATGCCCATGCCCAGCGTGACGAGCGCCGTGCCCCCGTAGCTCAGCAACGGCAGCGGCACGCCCACCACGGGCAGGATGCCGCTCACCATCCCCATGTTCACGAACGCATAGGTGAAGAAGATCAGCGTGATCGCCCCGGCCAGCAGCCGCGAGAACAGCGTCGGCGCATTGGCCGCGATATACAGCCCGCGGAAGATCAGCAGCAGGTACAGCACGAGCAGCACCGCATTGCCGATCAGTCCGAACTCCTCCGAGAACACCGCGAAGATGAAGTCGGTGTGCTTCTCGGGGATGAACTCGAGGTGGGTCTGCGTGCCCTTGAGCCAGCCCTTGCCCGTCACGCCGCCCGACCCGATCGCGATGATCGACTGGATCGTATGGAACCCCTTGCCCAGCGGATCGGTGGTCGGGTCCAGCAGCGTGCAGACGCGGTGCTGCTGGTAATCGTGCAGGATCGGCCAGTTCACCCCGGGCGCGCAGATCTGGGTCTCGTAGGAGACCAGCAGCGTGATCGCCACGACGACGATCGCCAGCAGCGGCAGGATGATGCGCCACGACAGTCCCGCGAAATAGATCACGTAGAGGCCCGCGGCAAGCACCAGCAGGCCCGTGCCGAGGTCTGGCTGTTTCGCGATCAGCCCGACGGGCACGCCGAGCAGCAGCAGCGCCACGACGAAGTCGAACCACTTGATCACGCCCTCGCGCTTCTGGAAGTACCACGCGAGCATCAGCGGCATGGAGATCTTCATGATCTCCGACGGCTGGATGACCATGCCGACGTTGAGCCAGCGCCGCGCCCCCTTTCTGATCAGCCCGAACATCGCCACCGCGATCAGCAGCGCGACGCCGACCGTATAGAGCGGCACCGCCACGCGCATCAGCAGCTGCGTGGGCATGTAGGCGATCACCATCATCACCACGTACGACAGCAGGATGTTGCGCAACTGGTCCTCGACCCGGCCCGGCATGTCGATGGCGGCCGAGTACAGCGCCACGATGCCCGTGGCGAAGAGCAGGAACACGATCAGCGCGAGCGGCTTGTCGAAGCCCGTGAATGCGGTCCGAAGCACGGACAGGACGCGACGTTTTTCCATGAGCGCCTCTCCTTATTCGGTGACGGTTGGGGCGGCGGTCGCCGCGACGGGACGCGCGCGCGGCTTCGCGGGCACGGCGGGCGCGCCCTGCTGCCCGGCCGGCGCAACCGGCTTCTTGACCGGACCCGCGGGTGCCGCCGGCGTGGCCGTGGCCGACGCGGGCGCCAGCCGGCTGTGGCCGAGCGCCTGCAGCATGCGCGCGTCCAGCGTATCGACGGCCGAGGCCGGCGCGATCGCGTCGGGGTCCAGCCGCTGCGCGAGCGCTTCCGAAGCACTGTGCGCTGCGGACTGTCCCGCCGCCGCGCTGGCCGCCGCCATGTTGGCGGCACCGGCGCCGCTCGCTTCGGCCACGGCCGCGCTGACGCCGCTTGCGGCACCGGCCGCGCCACTGGCGGCGGCCGTCGGCGCGGTCATCATCACGGTGGCGCTGGCCACGCTCGCGGTCTGGCCGGTCGTGAACACGCTCGGCGTATCGACGGGCGGCTTGCCGCCCGCGCGCTCGCGCTCGGCCGGCGGCGGCGCGCTGGCCTGCAGTTCCTCGGGCCACTTCCCGGTCAGGTAGTAGTCCATCACCTTGCGCGCGATCGGCGCCGCCACGGCCGCGCCGAACCCCGCGTTCTCGACGATCAGCGCGAGCGCGATCTTCGGATTGTCGGCCGGCGCGAACGCCGTGTAGAGCGAGTGGTCGCGCTTGCGCTCTTCCAGCGCATGGTGGTTGTACTTCTCGTTCTTGCCGAGCGTATAGGTCTGCGCGGTACCGGTCTTGCCGGCCGACTCGTAGGCCGCGCCCGCGAACACGCGCGCGGCGGTACCGGAGTGGGTCACGGCGACCATCGCCTTCTTGATCACGTCGATATCGGCCTGCTTGAGCGGAATCCGGTAACTCTCTTTCGGCACCGTCAGCGTGCGCTGGCGCGTGACCGAGTCCTCCACGGCCTTGACCAGGTGAGGCTTCATCACCGAGCCGTTGTTGACGATGATCGACACCGCATTGGCCAGCTGCAGGATGGTGAAGCTGTTGTAGCCCTGCCCGATACCGAGCGAGATCGTTTCGCCGTCGTACCAGCGCTGCTGCTCGGGCTTGCGGTACGCCTTGCGCTTCCAGTCGGTGGACGGCAGGATGCCGCGGCTTTCGCCCTCGATATCGATGCCCGTGATCTGGCCGAAGCCGAGCGGCTTCATGAAATCGTGGATGCCGTTGACACCCATGTCGCGGGCCAGCGCGTAGTAATACGTGTCGCACGACTGGACGATGGACGCCTGCATATCGACCCAGCCATGGCCGCCGGGCTTGTCGTCGCGGAACGTGTGGTTGCCGAACGTGAAGAAGCCCGGGTCGTGCATGCCCCATGCGGCCGTGCGCTTGCCCGTGGTCAGCGCGGCCAGTGCCATGAACGGCTTGTAGGTCGAGCCCGGCGGGTACGTGCCGCGCAGCGGCCGGTTCAGCAGCGGCTTGTCCGGCGAGTTGTTGAGCTCGTTCCAGGTGTTCGTGTCGATGCCCTCGACGAACAGGTTCGGATCGTAGGTGGGCTTGGAGACGAACGCGAGAATGTCGCCCGTGGCCGGCTCGATCGCCACCAGCGCGCCCCGGCGGTCGCCGAACAGCTGCTCGGCCAGTTGCTGCAGGCGGATGTCCAGCGACAGGATCAGGTTGTTGCCCGGGGTGGAGGGCGACGTGGACAGCGTGCGGATCGGACGTCCGCCCGCGCTCACTTCCACTTCCTCGAAGCCCGTCAGGCCGTGCAGCTCGCTCTCGTAGCTCTGCTCGAGGCCGATCTTGCCGATGTAGTTGGTGCCCTTGTAGTTGTCCGCGTCCTTGCGCGGATCGTATTTCGCGCCCTCGGCATCGTTGGCCGTGTCCATCTCCTCGATGCGCTCCTGGTCGCGCTGCGAGATGCGGCCGATATAGCCGATCACGTGGCTCGCCGACTCGCCGAGCGGATACTGGCGGAACAGGCGCGCGCGCACATCCACGCCCGGAAAGCGGAAACGCTGCGCCGAGAAGCGCGCGACTTCCTCGTCCGAGAGCTGGCTGCGGATCGGCAGCGACTCGAAGCTCCGCGATTCCTCGAGCAGGCGCTTGAACCGGCGCCGGTCGCGCGGCTGGATATCGATAAGGGTCGCCAGCGCGTCGATCGTGTTGTCGAGCGTGTCGGTCAGCTTGGACGGTGTGATTTCGAGCGTGTACGCCGAGTAGTTGCGCGCGAGGATGACGCCGTTGCGGTCCATGATGAGCCCGCGGTTGGGCTCGATCGGCGCCACCGAAATGCGGTTGTCCTCGGCCTTGGCCGAATACTGATCATGCTTGTACCACTGCAGCCACAGGAAGCGCGTGAAGAGCAGGCCGAAGCAGATCACCGTGAACAGCGCAGCGGCCGCCACGCGGATGCGGAAGCGGCCGATTTCGAGTTCGACGTTACGGATTTCTGTCATGGCACGGTACTGCTAGGAGAATCTCTGACGAGGGCGTCGGATCGGGTCAGATCGGGCGCGTCTCGTCCACGTCGTTGGAGCGGCGCTGCGGCGCCAGCAATACGCTGGTGGCGAGCGGCCATAAGAGGGCTTCGATACCCGGGGCGAGCAGAAGTTGCCAGCCCGGCAGCGGCGCGCCCATCGCCAGCCGGATCACCACCGGCACCGCGTGGGTGACGAACAGCAGGGGCAGCACATGCAGCGCCTGCGCATAGACCGAGAACCACAGCACACGCCGGTGGATCGTGATCGCGAAGTACGCAAGAAGCGTGTACGCCATCGCGTGCTCGCCGAGCAGGCGTGCGTCGTGCACGTCCATCAGCAGGCCCAGCAGGAACGCCACGCCCATGCCGACCTTGCGCGGCTGGTGGATGTTCCAGAACACGAGCACCAGCGCCACCATGTCCGGGATCCACAACGTGGTGCCCCAGGGCATCAGGTTGAACAGGAACGCCATCACGAAGCTCATCGCGATGAACACGGGGTTCACGGGGCGCAGCAGATACTGACGATTGGTCATTGCGCGGACTCCCGGGCAGCCTTGTTCTCGGATTTGCCGTCGGCCTTCTCGGCCGCCTTGCTTTCGGCCGCCGCGCGGGCCGCCGCCGAGCGCGCGCCGCGCTCCGCCTTGTCGGACTTGCCGGTCGGCTCGTCGGCCGGCCGCGGCGGCAGGTTCGCCTCGTACTGGACCACGAGCAACTGGCGGTGAGCGCGCACACCCGCCACGGGCTCGCAGTACACCCGCGAGAACGCGGTATCGGCCTTTCGCTCGATCTGCACGACCTTCGCCACGGGCAGCCCCGGCGGATACGTGCCGTCGAGCCCCGAGGTCACGAGCAGGTCGCCCTGCTGCAGATCCGCGGACGCCGCCATGAAGCGCAGGTCCAGCAGGCCCGCGCGCGCGCCGCCGAAGGCCACGCTGCGCAGGCCGTTGCGCACGACCTGGACCGGAATGGCCTGGTCCTTGTCCGTGAGCAGCGTCACTTCAGACTGGAACGGCGACACGCGCGTGACCTGGCCGACCACGCCGCGCTCGTCGATGACCGGATAGCCGGCGCGCACGCCCTGCTGGCTGCCGCGGTCGATCACGATGCGCTGGCTGTACGGATCGCGCGCGTCATAGAGGATCTCGGCCGTGGTCACCGGCGTGGCCGAACGCTCCTTGAGGCTCAGCAGCTTGCGCAGCTGGTTGTTCTCGGCTTCGAGCTCGGCCTGGCGCACGGAGGCCTCGGCCTGCTGCACCGCATTGCGGCGCAGTTCGCGGTTCTCGGTAGCCAGCGTGACGGAGGACTGCGCGTAGTCGAACACGCCGCGCACCATGTCGCGCGGCACCAGTACCACGCGCTCCACGGGCAGCAGCACCGTGGCGGCGACCTGGCGCGCGACGCTCAGCGCGTTGAAGCGGGCATCGACGATCAGCAGCGCGAGAGAGATCGCCACGAAGACGACCAGTCGCGCCACGGCGGACGTGCCCTGCTTGAAAAGAGGCGGCGGAGAGTAATCCATTCGAGGCACTATCAAAATGATCCTGGCGTCGTTGCGCGGCCTTGCCGTACCATTTGTACTGTCTGCGGCCGCGCGCCTAGCCAGGACCGCTTCGCTTCATTTTGCTAGCGCCTCGAAATCCAAGGACGCAACCACCCATCCCGCAGCGGGCGATGGGGTCGTATCGGAAAGCCTGACGGCGAGCGGAGCCCGACGCAGCAGGGACGCCGCCCCCGTCGCATGCGCCGGCAGGCCGCGTATCGCCACTGTCAGGTTCCCCGGCTCGCGTTATTCGTACGAGAAGATGCTGCCCAGCTTGTCCATGCGCTCGAGCGCCATGCCGGAGCCGCGCACCACGCAGGTCAGCGGGTCCTCGGCGACGAGCACCGGCAGGCCCGTTTCCTCGGCGAGCAGGCGGTCCAGGTCGCGCAGCAGCGCGCCGCCACCGGTCAGCATCATGCCGCGCTCGGCGATGTCCGCGCCCAGTTCCGGCGGGGTCTGCTCGAGGGCGATTTTCACGGCGGAGACGATCTGGTTCAGCGGATCGGTCAGCGCCTCGAGGATTTCGTTCGACGACACCGTGAACGCGCGCGGGATGCCTTCGGACAGGTTGCGGCCCTTGACTTCCATTTCACGCACTTCCGAACCCGGGAACGCCGAGCCGATTTCCTTCTTGATGGCCTCGGCGGTCTGTTCGCCGATCAGCATGCCGTAGTTGCGGCGGATATAGTTGACGATGGCTTCGTCGAACTTGTCGCCGCCCACGCGGACCGAACCCTTGTAGACCATGCCGCCCAGCGAGATGATGCCCACCTCGGTGGTGCCGCCGCCGATATCCACGACCATCGAGCCCGACGGCTCCGAGACCGGCAGGCCGGCGCCGATCGCGGCCGACATCGGCTCCTCGATCAGGTACACCTGGCTGGCGCCGGCGCCCAGCGCCGATTCACGGATCGCGCGGCGCTCCACCTGGGTGGAGCCGCACGGCACGCAGATGATGATCCGCGGGCTCGGACGCAGCAGCTTCGAGTCGTGGACCATCTTGATGAACTGCTTGAGCATCTGCTCGGTCACGGTGAAGTCGGCGATCACACCGTCCTTCATCGGGCGGATCGCCTCGATATTGCCGGGGACCTTGCCGAGCATCTGCTTGGCTTCCTTGCCGACCGCCTGGATGGTCTTCTTGGCATTGGGGCCGCCTTCCTGACGAATCGCCACCACCGACGGCTCGTCGAGCACGATGCCCTTGTCGCGCATGTAGATCAGCGTGTTGGCCGTGCCCAGGTCGATGGCCAGGTCGTTGGAGAAATAGCTGCGGAGAAATCCGAACATCAGGAATCCTGTCTTCTGTTGGTTCGCGGGTATGCGAAGCGGCCAGCGCCACATGTCGATACTGCATGCGGCCCGGCCACGAATTTGGTCGTCACGATAGAGGGTTCACGGGCCCCCGGGGGCGCGGTACCGGTGCGTCGCACCTGAAACCTACGGGAACCTTTGATTAGACTCTGCGCGAAAGTTCGCCGGAGACACATGACAGGTCAAAAAATAACCTGACGGTGGCAGAAGCCTAATCGGAGGTACCTGATTGTGACAGCGAAAAATGCGATCAAAACTGGCCGCTAATTCACCGCTGGACATCGCCCGCGCGGTGTCAACCTGCCATCGGTGTCAGGGATTGCGGCGCCAGCACTGCGGCGCCTGCTTTCCAGCGTCTGGACGCGCACATTTCATCTCACATTGCCCCGGAGCAACGGCACTGGGGGGCGCATCCGGTGACACATGGGGCGGCAATGTGGTGAAGACGTGGCCGGGGGCCGGCAGCGACGCGTAATGATACCTTATAATTCCTGCTGTTTCGGGGCGTTTGGCCCCGGAAAAACTTGTAACTTCGACGGTAATTTCGGTAACTCCGGGGACACCTCCCGGTAACACCCCGCCAGCGGCCCCAACCGGCCGCGCATCCCCGCGGCACCGTCTGTCACTCCACGCCATGGCCCTCGATCTGAACGACGTCAAGCGCATTGCCCATCTGGCCCGCATCGAAACCAGCGATGAAGAGGCCGCCCATATGCTTGGCCAACTGAACAACTTCTTCTCGCTCGTCGAGCAGATGCAGGCGGTGGACACCACCGGCATCACGCCGCTGGCCCATCCGCTGTCCGCCGTGCGCGATATCGCGCAGCGCCTGCGCGAGGATGCGGTCACCGAGTCCGACCGCCGCGCCGACTACCAGCGCCCCGCGCCGGCCACCGAGGACGGCCTCTATCTGGTGCCGAAGGTCATCGAGTAAGCGCGCGGGCCATCCGCACCCGCACGCCCGCCCGCGACTTTCGTCCGCCACCATCAGACGCCCACCCCGAACGACATGTCCTTTTCCGCTGATTCCGTGAATTCCCTGCGCCAGATCGCCGATGCCCTGGCGGCGCGCACCGTCTCCGCCGAGGAACTCGCGCGCGAGTACCTGGCCCGCATCGAAGCCGCCGGCGCGCTCAACGCGTTCGTCGATGTCCAGCCCGAACGCACGCTCGCGCAGGCGCGCGAAGCCGACGCGCGCCGCGCGCGCGGCGAGGCCACGCCGCTGACGGGTGTGCCCATCGCCCACAAGGACGTGTTCGTGACGCGCGGCTGGAGGTCGACGGCCGGCTCGAAAATGCTGGCCGGTTACGAGAGCCCGTTCGACGCCACGGTCGTGGAACGGCTGGCCGCCGCCGGCATGGTCACGCTGGGCAAGACCAACATGGACGAGTTCGCGATGGGCTCGTCCAACGAGAACTCGTTCTTCGGCCCCGTGCGCAACCCATGGGATGCCGCGCGCGTGCCGGGCGGCTCGTCGGGCGGTTCGGCCGCGGCCATCGCGGCCGGCCTCGCGCCCGCCGCCACGGGAACGGACACGGGCGGCTCGATCCGCCAGCCCGCGTCGTTCTCGGGCATCACCGGCATCAAGCCCACCTATGGCCGCGTGTCGCGCTACGGCATGATCGCGTTCGCCTCGTCGCTCGACCAGGGCGGCCCCATGGCGCGTAGCGCCGAGGATTGCGCGCTCCTGCTCAACGCGATGGCCGGCTTCGACGAACGCGATTCGACGAGCCTCACGCCCGCGCAGGGCGGCGTCGAGGAAGACTTCACGCGCCATCTGGGCCAGCCGCGCGCGGGCGCCACCGCGGACCGTCCGCTGGCAGGCCTGCGCATCGGCCTGCCGCGCGAGTACTTCGGCAAGGGCCTGTCCGCCGACGTCGAGCTGGCCGTGCGCGCCGCGCTGGCCGAGTACGAGAAGCTGGGCGCGACGCTCGTCGAGGTTTCGCTGCCGAAGACCGAGCTGTCGATTCCCGTGTACTACGTGATCGCGCCGGCCGAGGCATCGTCGAACCTCTCGCGCTTCGACGGCGTGCGCTACGGCCATCGCGCGGCCGAGTACCGCGATCTGCTCGACATGTACAAGAAGAGCCGCGCCGAAGGCTTCGGCGCCGAGGTCAAGCGACGCATCCTCGTGGGCACCTACGTGCTGTCGCACGGCTACTACGACGCCTACTACCTGCAGGCACAGAAGATCCGCCGCATCATCGCCGACGACTTCCAGGCCGCGTTCGCGCAATGCGACGTGATCATGGGCCCGGTGGCGCCGACCGTCGCGTGGAAGCTCGGCGAGAAGAGCGCGGATCCGGTGCAGATGTACCTGGCCGACATCTTCACGCTGTCCACGAGCCTGGCCGGCCTGCCCGGCATGAGCGTGCCGTGCGGCTTCGGCGAGGGCAACATGCCCGTGGGCCTGCAGCTGATCGGCAACTACTTCGACGAGGCACGCCTGCTGCAGACCGCGCACGCGTTCCAGCAGGCCACGGACTGGCATCTGCGCCGTCCCGTCGCGGCCTGACCGACAAGGAAACAGACGACGATGACGAGCAACCGGATGCTGCGCCGCGCCCTGGCCGCCATGGCACTCGCCCTGGCGGTGAGCGGCTGCATCCAGCTGCCGTTCGGACGTCCCACGCCGATCGCGAGCCGCGACATCGACCTGGCGGGCAACTGCCAGCGCACCGAGGAAGACGGTTTCCGCGAGGATGCGCAGCTGAACGTCGATGACAACACGGTACGGCAGCTGTCGTGGAAGCTGTGGGTGGGCAAGCGCGGCTCGTGCAGCTTCGACCTCGCCGACTTCCGGCAGGTCCGCAAGTCCCCGCACATCGAGCTGCGCGCGAACGATGGCAGCGGCTGCAAGCTGATGGTCTGGCAGGATCCGCGCCGCGTCACGCTCGCGCATGCGAACTGCCAGCAGCGCTGCACGCCGGGCATCTACGAGCAGGCATGGCCCGTGATGTTCGACCCGGGTACCGGCGCGTGCGCCGCGACGCGATAGGGGCACGACCATGACGATCGACAGCGCTACGGGTCTCGGCCACTCCGCCCTCGCGGTCCGGCTCGCCCGGGCCCTCCAGCGGAGGCTGGCACGAACCACAACGCGCGCGTTTGCCGCGCTCGCCGTCGCCGCGTGCGCGTTACCGGCCGCGGCCGTGCCCGCGATGATGCCGTCCTCCCCCGCCAGCGCGGTGCTGACGCCGCCCTCGCCCGCGAGCGCCGCACTGGCGCAGCCCGTGCCCGCGCAGCGCGTGACGGTACCGGGCGAACCCGGCATGCCCACGCTCACCGCATACTGGTTCCTGCCGCGCGAGAGCGCGGGTACGCGCGCCGGCGGCATGCCCGTGGTGGTGGCCCTGCACGGCTGCAACGGGCTCGACGAGACACGCAGGACCGGCGTGCTGCAGACGCGCTACCGCGAATACGCGCAGTGGCTCAACGAACGCGGCTACGCGGTGCTCATGCCCGACAGCTACGGCCCGCGCGGCAAGGACAACAGCTGCAACGAAGCGCCCGACGCGCGCGGCCTCGACGACAAGGCGCGACGCGCCGACGCGCTGGCCGCCCTGCGCTGGCTCTCGGGCCAGTCCGGCATCGACATGCGCCGCGTGGTGCTGCTCGGCTGGTCCAACGGCGCGCAGGCCGTGCTCGCGACGATCGACGCAAGCCGGCCCTGGCCGGCCGCCACGCCGAACGTCGAACGCGCGGTGGCGTTCTATCCGGGCTGCCGGCGCGCGGTGCAGCAGCACAATTTCCGGCTGCGCTCGCCGCTGCTGGTCATGATCGGCGGCGCCGACGACTGGACGCCCGCCACGCGCTGCGCAATGCTGCAGAGCGCGGTGCAGGCGCGGCAGCCGAACGCGCGCTTCCGCCTGGAGATCTACCCGGGCGCCTATCACGGCTTCGACGGCACCAGCGAGCTCCATGTGCGCCGCGATGTCGCCTCGACGCGCCGCGGCGGACATGTCACGGTGGGCGGCGATGCCGTCGCGCGCGTGGCGGCACTTGCGCAACTCGATTCGTGGCTGTCCAGCACCGAACCGTAATACACAAGATACAGAACACGTACAGGAATACCGCCATGCAATCCACGCAATGGGAAGTGGTGATCGGCCTGGAGACGCATACGCAGCTCTCCACGGTCTCCAAGATTTTCTCGGGCACGTCCACCGCCTTCGGTGGCGAGCCCAATACGCAGGCTTCGCCGGTGGACCTCGCGCTGCCGGGCGTGCTGCCCGTGCTCAACAAGGGCGCCGTCGAGCGCGCGATCGAGTTCGGGCTGGCCATCGGCGCGAAGATCGCGCCGCGCAGCATCTTCGCGCGCAAGAACTACTTCTATCCCGATCTGCCGAAGGGCTACCAGATCAGCCAGTACGAGATTCCCGTCGTGCAGGGCGGTGCCATCACGATCCAGGTGGAAGGCAAGCAGGGCGTCTACGAGAAGACCGTGCAGCTGACGCGCGCGCACCTCGAGGAAGACGCGGGCAAGTCCCTGCACGAAGACTTCGCGGGCATGACGGGCATCGACCTCAACCGCGCCGGCACGCCGCTGCTCGAGATCGTGACGGAACCCGACATGCGCAGCGCCGCGGAGGCCGTGGCCTACGCGAAGGCGCTGCACTCGCTCGTGGTCTGGCTCGGCATCTGCGACGGCAACATGCAGGAAGGCAGCTTCCGCTGCGATGCGAACGTGTCCGTGCGCCCCGTGGGCCAGAAGGAATTCGGCACGCGCCGCGAGATCAAGAACCTGAACTCGTTCCGCTTCCTGCAACAGGCGATCGAATACGAGATCCAGTGGCAGATCAACGAGATCGAGGACGGCCGCAAGATCGTGCAGGCCACCGTGCTGTTCGACCCCGATACCGGCGAGACGCGCGCGATGCGCACGAAGGAAGACGCGCACGACTACCGCTACTTCCCCGATCCGGACCTGATGCCGCTCGAGATCGACGACGCCTGGATCGAGCGTGTGCGCGACAGCCTGCCCGAGCTGCCGGCGACGATGCAGGCGCGCTTTGTCGCGCAGTACGGCCTGTCCGCGTACGACGCGAGCATGCTGACCGCGAGCAAGGCGCTCGCCGGCTACTACGAGGCCGTCGTGAGCGAAGTGGGCGCCTCGAGCGCCAAGCCCGCGGCCAACTGGCTCATGGGCGACGTGGCGTCGCAGCTGAACCGCGACGGCATCGCGATCGACGCGGCGCCGGTCCGCCCGGCGCAGCTGGCCAGGCTGCTTGCGCGTATTGCCGATGGCACCGTCTCGAACAACACCGCCAAGAAGGACGTGTTCCCGGCCATGTGGGCCGGCGAGTCCGGCGGCGATGCCGACGCGATCATCGCGGCCAAGGGCCTCAAGCAGATGTCCGATACCGGCGAGCTCGAGAAGATCATCGACGACGTGCTGGCCGCCAACGCGAAGTCGGTCGAGGAATTCCGCTCGGGCAAGGAAAAGGCCTTCAACGCGCTGGTGGGTCAGGCCATGAAGGCCACCAAGGGCAAGGCCAACCCCGCGCAGGTCAACGAGCTGCTGAAGAAGAAGCTGTCGTAACCCGTCGTCTGGCGTGTCAGGTCTGCGGCACCACGCTGACCTGCACCGCCACCTCGTGCTCCCCGCCGCCGACGATGACGCCGTGCAACAGCGGGATATCGCTGTAGTCGCGCGCCATCGCCAGCGTGACGTGGCGCGTGTCGGCCAGTACATCGTTGGTCGGGTCGAGGTCGATCCAGCCGAGCACCGGGCACCAGACGCCCGCCCACGCATGCGAGGCGTCGGCCCCGAGCAGGCGCGCCTCGCCCGGCGGCGGATCGGTCAGCAGATAGCCGCTCACATAGCGCGCCGCGAGTCCGAGCGAGCGCAGGCAGCCGATCATCACCTGCGCGAAGTCCTGGCATACCCCGCTGCGTAGCGCGAACGCTTCCAGCGCGGGCGTATGCACCTCCGTCGTCTCGCTGCGATAAGCGAAGTCCGCGTGGATCCGATGCATCAGGTCGATGGCCCCCGCGGCCACGGTCACGCCCGGGCCAAAGCTTTGCAGTGCGTACGCGCGCAGGTCCGGATGCAGCGCCACGTTCGGCGATGCATAGACGAACTCGGTCTCGCGATGGAACGGCTGCCCCGCCGTGAATCGCAGGCATTGCGCGGCCGCTTCCCACGGCATGCTGCGCGCGGCATCGAACCCTTCCCACCGCGGCATCAGCGTGACGAGGCTCGTTGCGCTCACGCTCATCTCCTCGTGCAGCACGTCGAGCATGAAATGCAGCACGCCGTTGCCGAACGCATCGGTTCGCATGTGCTGATGCGCGGGCTCGGGATGGACGACGATGCCATGCGCGTGCACGCTCTGCCATGGATACGAGGACGGCGAAGCGACCGCGCGCTGCTGCGCGAGCTCGACCGGATGCGCGTAGCGATAGGTCGTCACGTGCTGCACGGCAAGCGTCGTCAGCGTCGCCGGCACGTCCGAGAGGATGCACCGCCTGCATCCGGCGGCCGCGTTCGCCGCGGTCGATGCGTCCGGTGTGCTGGACTGGCTCATGACAACTCCTTGCCCGGCGCCGCGCCCGCGTGGCTGAAATAGCGCGAGGCGATCTCCTCCGATATGCGCGCCATGCGCTCGCCGAGGTGGTCGCACAAGGCCGCGAGCTTCGCGTGGCGGCCCGCGGGATCGGCCTCCACGAGCCCCGTGAGCGACGGCAGCGCCGTGGCGGGCGGCAGCATTTCCACAAGCGGCACGCGCGCCTGGCCGCTGGTGCCCGCGGGAATCTGCGCGAGCTTGTCGCGCAGCCGCTCCAGCACGCCATAGAGTCCGCGCGGATTGGTCGGTTCGATCACGAGCAACTGCACGAGCGGGGCGAGGTCCGTCCTGCCCGGATACCGCGAGCGGAAGGTCAGCGTGCTGTCGAACAGGTGCAGCAGCAGGTCGAAGCCGCCCCGCGTAAGCAGGGCGCCGGTTTCCACGGCAGTCTCCAGCATCGGCGCGAGGCCGCCGATCCGTTCGATATGCCGGCCGATAAAGACCAGCCGCCAGGCCTCGTCGCGCGTCATGCGGTCGCCCTGCGCGCCGCTGATCGCGCCGAGCTGCATGCTCAGGTGGTCGAGCGCGGCGAGCACGCGCGTGCGGTCGTAGCCGAGGCCCGCACCGTCGGCACGATCGGCACCCTCGCCGCTCCCCTCGCCGCTCCCCTCGGGCGTGCAGGCGGCCGCCATCGCCGCGCGGAAGTCGTTGCGCGCGGCGAGGATCGTGCGCCAGTGATCGTTGGAGAGCCGGTTGCGGATCTGGCTCGCGGCGCGCGCGTGGCCCGCGAGGGCATACATCACGCCCGAGCGGCCTGACGGGTCGGCCAGCGACATGACGAGGCGGCGCTCGAACGCCGCGAGCGACGCCGGAGACGAAGCGGGCGCGGATGCATCGGGTGTCGGCGTGTCCTCGGGCACGAGGCTGAACCACCGTGCAAGACTGCCGATCATCGCCAGCGCGCCTTCGTCGGTTTCCTCATGCCGCTCGATGGAGCCGAGAATCTGGCGGCAGAGGCGCACCGTGTTCTCGGCGCGCTCGGCATAGCGGCCACCCCAGTACAGATTCTCCGCGGCGCGGCTGGACACCGTGAGCGCGGCCTGTGCCTGCGCGGCGGGCGCGGCGAGGCCCGTGCGCGCGGTCAGCGGCGTGGCGCCGATCGGCTGCGTCGATAGCACCCACGTGTCCGCGCTCGTGCCGCCGGTGCGCATCGATACCGCGTCGCAGCCGGCGGGCGCGAGCCGCGTGAAGCCGCCCGGCATCACCTGCCAGCCACCGTTGCCATCGGACACGGCGTACACGCGCAGCATGGCCGCGCGCGAGCGCATGCGGCGATCGCCAGCATCCCAGCAGGGCGTGTGCGAGAGCGCGAGCGGCGCCTGGATCGTGTAGCGGTCGGGCATGGCCTCGATGCGCGCGCGCCAGTCGGGCAACGGCTGCACGCCGCGTTCCTGCCCGGGGAGCGTTTCGCAGTCGATGTCCGCTTCGATCTCGGCTTCGGTGCCCGCTTCACTCTCCGCGTCCGCTTCCGCCTGGGCTTCCGGGTATGTCGGCATGACGTACGCCTCGCCCAGCGCCTCGAAGGCCCGCTCGCGCGCGGCCGCCTCGCCGCACCACCACGTGTCCACATCGGGCAGCCGCAGCGACTCGCCGATCAGTGCCTCGGCGATGCCCGGCAGAAACCCGTGAATCGCCGGCGACTCGAGGAAGCCCGAGCCCGGCATATTGGAGATCAGCACATTGCCCGCGCGCATCGCCTCGAGCAGCCCCGGCACGCCGACCATCGAATCCGCGCGCAATTCGAGCGGATCGCACAGCACGTCATCGACGCGGCGAACGATCACATCGACGCGCTCGAGGCCGCCGAACGTCTTCAGGTAGACCACGTCGTTGCGCACCGTCAGGTCGCCGCCCTCGACGAGCGTGATACCGAGGTAACGCGCGAGGAACGCATGCTCGAAGTACATCGCGCTCGCCGGGCCCGGCGTCAGCAGCACGAGATGCCGCTCGCCGGAGACGCCCTCGATCGGCAGGTGGGTGAGCGTGGAGATCAGCTGCGCGAAGGCCGGCGGCAGACGCCGCACATGCTGCGCGCGGAACGCCTCGGCAAGCTGGCCCGCGACGATGAGCCGGTTCTCTAGCGCGTAGCCCATGCCCGCGGGGGTTTCGGTGCGATGCGCGAGCACGGTCCAGCCCGCCTCGCCATGGACGAGGTCGACCGCGACGATCTGCAGGAAGCTCCCGCCGGGGGGCTGGTAGCCCTTGAGCCCGCGCAGATAGCAGGGATGTCCGAACACGAGGCCCGGCGGCAGCAGGCCGCGCGCGAGCAGCGTCTGCGGCCCATAGATATCGGCCATGATCGCGTTGGCCAGCACCGCGCGCTGGGTCACGCCCGCCTCGATCGCGGCCCAGTCGTCCTCTGCAATCAGGAACGGCAGCAGTTCCAGCGCCCAGTCGCGCGCGCTGTCCTCCTCCGCATGGACGTTGAAAGTCACGCCGTTGTCGCGGACCTGCCGCGCCACGGCGGCGGCGCGGGCGGCAAGCGTGTCCGCGCGCGGCGCGCCCAGCGCCTCGTAGAAGTCGCCCCATGGCGCGCGCATCGCACCGTCGGGTCCGCGCAGTTCGTCGAGATGGCCGTCCGGCACGGGCGGCGGCATGAGTGTGTCGGCCATGGCATGGCCGCCGGTGCTACATCGCTTTGGCATTGGCTCCCTTGTTGCCATTTGCGCGTACGGTTTCCTCGAGCAGCGATCGCAGCTTGGCCAGCGCGCCGGGGTCCCCGTGCGCGGCCGACCGGGCGTACCAGATCTTCGCCTGCTCGATATCCTTTTCCACCACGCCCGGCTCGCCACGCTCGTAATAGCTGCCGACGATGTACTGCGCGCCGCCGTCCCCGGCCGTCGCGGCACGGCTGTACCACGTGAACGCCTTGCCGTAGTCGAGATCGACCCCGCGGCCGGTGAAGTAATTGGTGGCCAGCGCCATCTGCGCCTGCGTATGCCCGCCCTGCGCGGCCATCGCGTACCAGCGGTTGGCCTCGGCGAGCGATTTCGGCACGAGGCCGCCCCGTTCGTAGAGATCGCCGAGCGTGTACTGCGCGTGTGTCATCTGGTTATCGGCAGCCTTGCGCAACCACACGAGGGCTTCCTCGGGCTTCGCGGGCGTACCTTCTCCGCGCAGCAGCATCATCGCGTAATTGAATTGCGCCAGCCGGTTGCCCTGCCTGGCCGCGGCGGCAAAACCCTGCAGCGCGGCGTCGTAGCGGCCCGCGTCGTAGTCGGCCACGGCGGCCTGGGTCTGCGATTGCGCGGGAGCGGGCCGCTCCGTGGCGACGGCCCGGGTGGCGGCCGCCGCGGGCAACGCGATGGCGAGCGCCATCGCTGACGCCAGCGCGGCGCGCCAGATCGGCGGGATGCGCGCGCCGGAGGCGCGGCGCGGCGGGGGCAAGGCAGGCATAAGGAGGCTCCGGTTCGCCAGTCACCTGCCAGTGTAGTGGGGAAGGCTCGCGTCCGGTGTAGGCGCCCTCCGCCATTCACAGGAGAAATACCACCGTTATGAAATGACGGCCTTGTATTTCTCCCGCATATAGCGCATCGCTATCCCGCGAAGCGGTAGCCGACCCCGACCTCGGTCAGCAGATGTGCCGGCTGGGCCGGATCCGCCTCCAGCTTGTGCCGCAGATGACCCATGTATACGCGCAGGTAGTGGCTGCTTTCCGAGTGCGACGGGCCCCAGACCTCGCGCAGCAGTTCCCGGTGCGTCATGACCTTGCCGCGATGGGCGATCAGCACCGCGAGCAGCCGGTATTCGATCGGCGTCAGGTGGATGGAGGCTTCGCCGCGCGTCACGAGGCGGTTGGCGAGATCGACCTTTACGTCGCCGAACGCGATCTGTGGCGTCCCCTGCGGATTGGTCCTGGCGTGGCGCCGCAGCAGCACGCGCACGCGCGCGACGAGTTCTCCGACGCCGAAGGGCTTGGTCAGGTAGTCGTCGGCGCCCGCATCGAGCGCGGCGATCTTGTCCGACTCCTCGGTGCGGGCCGACAGCACGAGCACCGGTACCTCGGTCCAGGTGCGCATCTCGCGGATCAGCGTCATGCCGTCGCCATCGGGCAGGCCGAGGTCGAGGATCACGATATCGGGCTGGCGCGTGCCGGCATCGATCAGGCCGCGCTTGAGGGTGTCCGCTTCATGGACCGTGCAGCCCTCGGCCTGCAGCGACTCGCGCACGAACCGGCGAATATGCGGTTCGTCTTCGACGAGCAGGACGGTGGGCGAATAATCGAAAGGCATGTCAGTGAGAATCCTTGCCGCGCATCGATGGCGGCGCGACGTCCACAGTTTCCAGGATTTCCGGCTCGATCGCCGGCGGATTGCCGCGCGGCAACGCCAGCGTGAAGCGCGCGCCCGCGCCCTCCACCGCATCGGCCCAGATCCGTCCGCCATGCGCCTGCATGATCGCATCGCACACCGCGAGTCCGAGGCCCACGCCGGCCGTCGCCGATTCGCTGTCGCCCCGCACGAACTTCTCGAAGATCTGCCGCTCGCGGCCGCGCGGGACGCCGGGGCCATCGTCCTCGACGACCAGACGAACCTCGTCGCCGACGATCGCGCCGTGCAGCCGAATCTCGGTCCCCGCCGGGGTGTACTTGGCCGCGTTCTCGAGCAGGTTGCACAGCACGCGTTCCATCAGCACGCCATCGCATTCGACGAGCGGCAATGCCGAGAGGTCCGCCACGCGCACGCGATGTCCGGCCAGCGCATCGCGCAGCGACGCGAGCGCGGCACCGACGAGTTCTTCCAGCGACTGCCACGTGCGCTGCAATGCCACGTCGTGCCGCTGCAGGCGCGCCATGTCCAGCAGGTTCACGACCATCGTGCGCATGCGCTGTGCCTGCCCGCGCATCGCATCGACCGTCGCCGCCACGTCGTCGCGCAACGGCGGGTCCGTTCGTTGCAGCGTCTCGGCCATGCCGATCAGCCCCGTGAGCGGCGTGCGCAGATCGTGCGATACCGCGGCCAGCAGCGAACTGCGCAGCCGCTCCGATTCGATCGACAGCAGCGCCTGCTGCGCGACCTCGACGTAGTGCAGCCGCTCGATCGCAATCGCGATCAGCGTCGTGAACACGTCCGCCTGGCGGCGCAGGTCGGGCGCCGCGAGCGCGCGCCATGCGCGCGGCTCCACCGCGAGCACGCCGCGCGTCTGCATCGGCGCCTTCAGCGGCAGGTACAGCACGGTGCTGCCCGGCAGCGTATGCGTACCCGTGCCTGCGGGCTGGCCGTGATCGAACACCCATTGCGCCAGTACCTTGTCGATGGCCTCGCCCTTGCGCAGGTCGGCGGCATCTCTTTGCGCCGCGTCCGGGCCGCCGTCGATCGCAAGCGATACCAGCCGGCCCTGCGCGCCCACCACGAACAACGTCGCCTGCGCGTCGAACGCGGCGCGCAGAAAGCGGCTGCCGATCTCGCCGATCTGCTCGACGGTCAGCGCGGCCGACAACTCGCGCGCGAGTTCGTACAGCGTGCGCGCATCGGTCTCGCGCCGCACGGCAACGCGCGCCTGTTCGCGCAGGCCCGCCGTCAGTTGACCGATCACGAGGCCGACCGTGAGCATCACCACGAAGGTCAGCAGGTACTGCACATCGCTGACCGCGAACGACAGCCGCGGCGGGACGAAGAAATAATCGAACGATCCGACCGCGAGCACCGAAGTGAACGCGGCCGGCCCGCGGCCATGGCGCAGTGCCACACCGACGACGGCCGCGAGGAACAGCATCGCGATATTGACGAGGTCGAACCACGGCCGCGCGAGCATCGACAGCGCCGACGCCGCGCCGCACCACAGCACGGCCCAGCCGTAGTCGTAGAGGCGCTTGCGGCGGACCTCCGCCGCCGCGGCCTCGTCTTCCGCGGTGCGCGCGTCGGGGCTCGGCGCGAGCCCGCCGGGGCCGGCCGCGCGCGGCCGCAATTCGGTACGCGTGGTGTCGGCCGCCACGCGGATCACGTCGATCTCGGGGCAGCCCGCCGCCAGGGCATCCGCAAAGGTCTGCCGCCCGATCAACCGGTTGCCGACGCCCAGCGCGGGCGCCATCGCGCGGGCGAGCCAGGCGCGTCCGCGTTCGAGCCAGTGGGCCTCACGCGGCCATTCGGCACGCGCGCGGCCCACGATGACCTTGGTCAGGTTGTGACGGCGCACGTATCCCGTGACGGCGCCGACCATGTCATCACCCGCGAGCGTGTCGGTACGCGCGCCGAGCTCCTCCGCAAGCTGCATCGCGGCCTGCATGCGCGCGCGCACCGTATCGGCTAGCGGCGTGAGGCGCGGCGTGGCGATCGTCACCACGTGCCAGTCGCAGTCGAGCTGGCTTGCAAGTCGCCGCGCGCTGCGCACGACCTGTTCCGCATCGTCCCCGCTGCCGATGCACGCGAGCACCGCTTCGCGCGTGCGCCATACGGGCGCGATGGCGCGCGCATCGCGATAGGCGCGCACATCGTCGTCGACGCGATCGGCCGTGCGGCGCAGCGCGAGTTCGCGCAGCGCCATCAGGTTGCCCTTGCGGAAGAAATTGCGTGCGGCTTGCTGGGCCTGTTCGGCCAGATAGACCTTCCCCTCGCGCAACCGCCGCAGCAGTTCGTCGGCGGGCAGATCGACGAGCATGACCTCGTCCGCGCCGTCGAACACGGCGTCGGGCACGGTCTCCCATACGCGCACGCCGGTAATGCCCCCGACGGCCTGGTTGAGGCTGTCGAGATGCTGCACGTTGACGGTGGTCCAGACATCGATGCCCGCGGCCTGCAGCTCCTGGATGTCCTGCCAGCGCTTCGGATGGCGGCTGCCCGCGGCGTTGGAGTGCGCGAGTTCGTCCACGAGCACGAGCGCGGGACGCCGCGCGAGCGCGCCGTCGAGGTCGAATTCCTGGAGCACGCGATCGCGGTACGGCACCGCCCGCATCGGCAGCCGCTCGAGGCCGTCCAGCAGCGCCTCGGTCTCCGCGCGGCCATGCGTCTCGACGATGCCGATCACGACGTCGGTGCCCTGCATGCGCAGCGCGCGCGCCGCGCTGAGCATCGCGAACGTCTTGCCGACGCCTGCCGACGCGCCGAAATACACGCGCAGCTTGCCGCGCGCGGCGCGCGCGCCCTCCGCCTGCACGCGTTCGAGCAGATCATCCGGGTCGGGGCGGGCGACGGGTTCGGTCATCGGTATTCGGTGAAGAGTCGCTGCGATTCTGCCACGGCGCAACGGCCAGCGGGGTTCCTGCTTCTTGTGCGGAAGGGGGAACCCCGCGCGGCATTACTTCATGGCATCGAGTGCCAGGTTCAGCTTCAGCACGTTGACACCCGGCTCGCCGAACACGTCCAGCCCGGGGCTGCGCGTGTTCGCGGCGATCAGCGCCTCCACCTTCGCCAAGGGCACGCCGCGCAGGCGCGCCACGCGGGCGGCCTGGTACTGCGCGGCCGCGGGGCTGATATGCGGGTCCAGTCCGCTGCCCGATGCGGTCACGAGATCGACGGGCACGGGCTTGTCGTTGCCCGGATCCGCCTCGCGCAGCGCGTCGATGCGCGCCTTGGCGGCATCGGTGAGCGCCGGGTTGGTCGGGCCCAGGTTCGAGCCGACCGACGCGGCCGCGTTGTACGGCATCGGCGCGGTCGCCGACAGGCGGCCCCAGAAGTACTTCGGATCGGAGAACGGCTGGCCGATCAGTTCGGAGCCGACGACCTTGCCATCCCTGACGATCAGCGAGCCCGCGGCCTCGTGCGGGAACACCGCGCGCGCGATGCCCGTGACCACGCCCGGATACAGCAGGCCCGTCACGATCGACAGCGCGACGAACAACGTCAGCGCGGGACGCAGCATGCCCTGCTGCACGGGAGGCTGCGGCGACGCAGCGGGGGTGGTTTTCAGTTGCGATTGCATGAGGTTACTCCGGGCTCAGATCCAGCCAAACATCACGAGCAGCATGTCGATGAGCTTGATGCCGACGAACGGCACCAGAATCCCGCCGAGACCATAGATCAGCAGATTGCGGCGCAGCAGCGTCGCGGCGCCGAGCGGGCGGTAGACCACGCCGCGCAGCGCGAGCGGAATCAGCGCGACGATGATCAGCGCGTTGAAGATCACCGCGGACATGATGGCGGAGGCCGGCGTGGCCAGGCCCATCACGTTCAGCAGGTTCAGTTGCGGATAGGTGCTGGCGAACGCGGCCGGAATGATCGCGAAATACTTCGCGACATCGTTGGCCACGGAGAACGTCGTCAGCGAGCCGCGCGTCATCAGCATCTGCTTGCCGATCTCGACGATCTCGATCAGCTTGGTCGGGTTGCTGTCGAGGTCGACCATGTTGCCGGCCTCGCGCGCGGCCTGCGTGCCGCTGTTCATCGCCACCGCCACGTCGGCCTGCGCGAGCGCGGGCGCGTCGTTGGTGCCGTCGCCGGTCATCGCCACGAGGCGGCCTTCGCGCTGGAACTCGCGGATCATTGCGAGCTTCGCTTCGGGCGTGGCTTCGGCGAGGAAATCATCGACGCCCGCCTCCGCCGCGATCGACGCCGCCGTCAGGCGGTTGTCGCCGGTGATCATCACCGTGCGGATGCCCATCTTGCGAAGTTCGCCGAAACGTTCCTTGATGCCGGTCTTGACGATGTCCTTGAGCTCGATCACGCCGAGCACGCGCACGCTGTCCTCGGTGCCGACGCTCACGGCCTCCGCGACCACGAGCGGCGTGCTGCCGGCGCGCGCGATGTCATCGACCGCGTGCACCACCGCCTCGGGGAACTTGCCCGCGCGCTCCGTCACGTAACGGCGCACCGCTTCGGCCGCACCCTTGCGCACGCTGCGCACCTGATTCCCCTGCCCCACATCGACGCCGCTCATGCGCGTCTGCGCGCTGAAGGGCACGAACACGGGCGCGGCCATGCTGCGGTTGCCGAGCTCCGGCGCGGCGGCGCCGGGCTGCTGGCGGGCCAGCGCGACGATGCTGCGGCCTTCCGGCGTCTCGTCCGCGAGCGACGACAGCCACGCGGCTTCGGCCAGCTGGCGCTCGGTGACACCGGGCGCGCACACGAAGCGCGAAGCCTGGCGATTGCCGTGCGTGATCGTGCCGGTCTTGTCGAGCAGCAGCACATCGACGTCGCCCGCGGCTTCCACCGCGCGGCCCGAGGTCGCGATGACGTTCGCCTCCATCATGCGGCTCATGCCCGCCACACCGATTGCCGACAGCAGACCGCCGATCGTCGTCGGAATCAGGCATACCAGCAGCGCCACGAGCACCGTCACCGATACCGGCACGCCGAGCTTCGTCACGAGCACCGCATACAGCGAGAACGGTTGCAGCGTGGCCGTGGCGAGCAGCAGCACGAGCGTGAGCCCGACGAGCAGGATCGTCAGCGCGAGTTCGTTCGGCGTCTTCTGGCGCTTGGCGCCTTCGACCATGCCGATCATGCGGTCGATGAAGCTTTCGCCGGGATTGGTCGTGATCTGCACCACGATCCAGTCCGACAGCACGCGCGTGCCGCCCGTCACCGACGAGAAGTCGCCGCCGGACTCGCGGATCACGGGCGCCGATTCGCCGGTGATGGCCGACTCATCGACCGATGCCACGCCCTCGATCACCTCGCCGTCGCCCGGAATCGTATCGCCCGCTTCCACGAGCACGATGTCGCCCTTGCGCAGCGCCGTGGCCGGTCGCGGCTCGGTAGCGCTGATCGCGCGGTAGTCCTTGCGGCCAGCGCGCACGACGCGCGCGGTGACCGTGGTCTTGAGTCCGCGCAGCGCGGCCGCCTGCTGCTTGCTGCGGCCCTCGGCGAGCGCTTCGGCGAAGTTCGCGAACAGCACCGTGAACCAGAGCCACACGGTCACGGCGAGGATGAAGCCCGCCGATTCGCCCTCGCTCGGTTGCACGAGCGCGCGCAGGAACAGGATCGTCGTCAGGATGCTGCCCGCATAGACCACGAACATCACCGGGTTGCGCAACTGGTCGCGCGGCGCGAGCTTGCGGAACGCGTCGGCGATGGCGGGCTTGACCAGTTCCGGCGCGAACATGCTGCGCGACGCGCGCGGCTGGGTGGCGCGGCCGGGCTGCACGATGGCGGTCCGGGTGGCGCCTTGCTGATTGTCGGCCGCGTGTTTGTTGGTACGCGTTGCCGTGGAATCTTGTTGCATACGAAGCTCCGAATTAACGCGAGGCCGCGGTTACCGCCGCGGGCTGCGAAGACTGCAGCTGTTCCGCCACCGGGCCCAGCGCGAGCGCGGGCACATAGGTCAGGGCGCCCACCAGCAGCACCGAGCCGACCAGCAGCACGACGAACAGCGGACCATGCGTGGGCATGGTGCCGGCCGTGACCGGCGTGCGCTTCTTGGCCGCGAGCGAACCGGCCATGGCGAGCACGGGCACGATGATCCAGAAGCGGCCGAACCACATGGCCGCGGCCAGCAGCACGTTGTAGAACGGCGTATTGGCGGACAGGCCCGCGAACGCGCTGCCATTGTTGTTGGCCGCCGACGAGAGCGCGTACAGGACTTCGGAGAAGCCATGCGTGCCGGGGTTGAAGACACCGGCGCGGCCCGGTTCGGCGAGCACCGCGATGGCGGTACCCACGAGCACCAGCAGCGGCGTGACGAGAATGGCCACCGCGGTCATCTTCATCTCGTACGTCTCGATCTTCTTGCCCAGGTACTCCGGCGTGCGGCCGATCATCAGCCCCGCGATGAACACGGCCAGGACCGCGTAGACGAGCATGCCGTACAGGCCCGAACCCACGCCGCCGAACACCACTTCGCCCAGCTGCATCAGCAGCATCGGCACGAGTCCGCCGATGGCCGTGAACGAGTCGTGCATCGCGTTGACGGCGCCGCACGACGCCGCGGTCGTGATCGTCGCGAACAGCGCGCTGGCGGAGATGCCGAAGCGCACTTCCTTGCCTTCCATGTTGCCGCCCGCCTGCAGCGCGGACGCGGCATGATCGATCGGCAGCTGCGAGAGCGCGGCCGTGATCTGGCCTTCCGACGCCATCGCGGCCAGTGCCATCACGACGAAGATGACCGTCATCGAGGCGATGACCGCCACGCCCTGCCGGCGGTCGCGCACCATCTCGCCGAACGTGAAGCACAGCGCGGCGGGAATCAGGAAGATCGCGAGCATCTCCAGCATGTTGGAGAACGGCGTCGGGTTTTCGAACGGATGGGCGGAGTTCGCATTGAAGAAGCCGCCACCGTTCGTGCCGAGCATCTTGATCGCCTCCTGCGACGCCACGGGGCCCATCGCGAGCTGCTGCGTCGAGGTCTTTGCCGCCTCGGTCACGGGCTTGCCTTCCTTGTCGAGCACGGGCTGGCCCGCGGCATCGACCTTCGGCTGCGTGTATTCCACTTCGGTGACGAGCGACACGTCCTTGTACGCGTCGAAGTTCTGGATCACGCCCTGGCCCACGAGCGCCACGGCCATGACGACCGAAAGCGGCAGCAGGATGTACAGCGTGCTGCGCACCATGTCGGTCCAGAAGTTGCCGATGGTGTGCGCGGTATGGCGCGCAAACCCGCGGATCAGCGCGAACACGACGGCGATACCCGTCGCGGCCGACACGAAGTTCTGCACGGTCAGCGCGAGCATCTGCGTGAGGTAGCTCATCGTCGATTCGCCGGCATAGCCCTGCCAGTTCGTGTTGGCGACGAAGCTGATGGCGGTGTTGAACGACGAATCGGGCGACACCGCGCCGAAGCCCTGCGGATTCAGCGGCAGCATGCCCTGCAGGCGCTGCAGTGCGTAGACGGCGATCACGCCGAGCACGTTGAACACGATCAGCGCGATCGCGTACTGCTTCCAGCCCATCTCGGCCTCGGGGCGCACGCCGCCGAGGCGATAGATCAGGCGTTCGAGGGGGCGGCCCCAGGCCGTCAGCACATAGTTGCCCTCTTCCATCGCGCGGCGCATATAGCGGCCGAGGAACGGCCCCACGATGAACAGGATCGCGAGGAAGAGCGCGAGCAGCCCCAGAAACTGAGGCGTAATCGAATGGGAAGACATCAGAATTTCTCCGGCCGGAACAGCGCGACGAGCAGGTAGATGAAGATGGCGACGGCCAGGCCGCCGCTCAGGAGGTCGGTCCAGTTCATCAGCGCCCCCGTTCGTCGGCGCCGGTCTTCCCGTTCGGCTCGGATGGCGGCTGCGCGCCCAGCGCGGCGCACAGCGCCAGTAGCGCGCCCGTTAGCGCGCCAAACCCCAACAACACGATGAAATAGATCCCGTCCATGGCAACTGCCTACGTGAGTGATTCACGGAAGGGAGGTTAGGGATTGGGGGGTAAAAAGGGGGTAGAGAGGGCGGAGGGGGGTGTAAAGAAAATATAAAAACGGCCGCCGGGTGCGCCCCGCGGCCGTGGGCTCAGAGCCAGCCGGCCTTGTGCAGCTTGCGCCAGAGGCCGCCGCACGCGACCGACGTAATGCCGATGACGATCGGATACGCGTAGTGGAATTTGAGCTCGGGCATCCATTCGAAGTTCATCCCGTACAGGCTGAACACGACGGTCGGAATGGCGAGGATGGCGCCCCAGCCCGCCAGCCGCTTGACCACCTCGTTCTGCGCGACGGTCACGAGCGCAAGATTGACCTGCACCGCCGTCGTCAGCATTTCGCGCACGACATCGAGCGTGCGCACGAGCCGGCTCGCATGGTCCTCGATATCGCGGAAATACGCGCGCAGGTCCTTCGGCACGAGGTCCTCGTGCAGGCGGATCAGCTGGCTGCAGATGTCTTCGACGGGGAACACCGCATTGCGCAGCCGCAGCACCTGGCTCTTGATGCGGTAGAGCCGTTCCAGCGCCGCGCGGTCGAACTCGTCGCGGAAGATGTTCTGCTCGAGCTTCTCGAACGTGTCCTCGAGCCGGTTGACGATGGGCATGTACTGATCGACCACGAAGTCCATCAGCGCGTAGAGCACATAGCCCGGTCCGTGCGCGAGCCCCTGCGGGTCCTGCTCGCAGCGCTCGCGCACGGGCGTGTACGTGCTGCTGGCCCCGTGGCGCACCGAAACCACATAGCGCGGGCCGACGAAGATATGCGTCTCGCCGACGACCACTTCCTCGCCCACGAGCTGCGCCGTGTTCAGCACGATAAAGACGGAGTCGCCATACGTCTCGATCTTGGGACGCTGGTGGGCATCGAGCGCGTCCTCGACCGCGAGATCGTGGAGCCCGAATTCGCGCTGCACCTTGCGCAGCAGGGCCAGGTCGGGCTCGTGCAGGCCCAGCCAGACGAACGTGCCCTCCTCCGACAGCACGTCCGAGATCGCGTCGACCTCGACCGTGCCGAGCTTCTTGCCATCGCGATAGGCCACGCAATTGACCACTGCACCCATGGAGTCTCCCGTTTTCGGATGCGGCATCCTAGCAAGAGTCGGGGCATCGTGTGCATCGGCGTCACGCCGACACCGCGCATGGCGACCATCGGGCACCTGCGGCCATCAACTGGCGAATTGTTACAGTTCGCCGCGTAGACGACGTTAGAATGTCGCATTTCCACGGTCACCCGACTATGTCCCAGAAGAAATCGCCACGCTTCGAGCTGCGTAGCGGCAATGTCGACGCCCTCCTTCTCGCTCTCAAGACCGCGGATACGGACGCCTTGCGGGACGACCTCCTCTCCCGTTTCGAAGCGACCCCCGATTTCTTCTCCAACGACGTCATCGCACTGGACCTGCGCCGCCTCGAAGGCGACGAGCGGGTCGGTATCGACCGTCTGATCGAGACACTGGGCACGCTGCGCGCCCGCGCCATCGGCGTGGTGGCCCGCGCGGACCAGCGCGAGTGGGCGGAAGCCTATGGCTTGCCGCTACTGGATAGCCAGAGCCGCCGCGGCGGCCGCGAGGAAGCCGCGGAGCCCGCACCGGAGCCGGCTGCCGCCGAATCCGGCGAGACCGCCCAATCCGGCGAGACCGCTGCTGCCGCCGCGCCGGAGGCCGCCCGCGTGGCTGCGCCCGTGGCCGACGTGGCCGGCATCCTGGCCGCGGCCAGCGCGCGCGCCGTGCCGACCATGCTGATCGACAAGCCGCTGCGCTCGGGCCAGCAGGTCTACGCGCAGGGCGACGTCGTGATTCTCGACCTCGTCAGCTACGGGGCCGAGGTGATCGCCGAAGGCAACATCCATATCTACGCCCCGCTGCGCGGCCGCGCGCTGGCGGGCGTCAAGGGCAACCACGACGCGCGCATCTTCTGCACGTGCCTGGAGCCCGAACTCATTTCCATCGCCGGCATCTATCGGACCGCGGAGCAGACACTCCCGGCCAATGTGCTCGGCAAATCCGCCCAGGTTCGCCTGGCCGACGAAAAACTGATTCTCGAGCCGCTGCGGATGAAGTGACCCGCGGGGACCGGGATCGATCTATCTAGCACCCTTACTGGACCAAAGAGCCATGGCAAAAATCATCGTAGTGACCTCCGGCAAGGGAGGCGTCGGCAAGACCACCACCAGCGCCAGCTTTGCCGCTGGCCTCGCCCTGCGTGGCCACAAGACCGTCGTGATCGACTTCGACGTCGGCCTGCGCAACCTCGACCTGATCATGGGTTGCGAGCGCCGCGTGGTGTACGACCTGATCAATGTGGTCCAGGGCGAAGCCAACCTGCACCAGGCCCTGATCAAGGACAAGAAGTGCGAAAACCTGTTCATCCTGCCGGCCTCGCAGACGCGCGACAAGGAAGCGCTGACGCGTGAAGGCGTGGAAAAGGTCATCAACGGCCTCAAGGAACAGGGCTTCGAGTACATCGTGTGCGATTCGCCCGCAGGCATCGAGACCGGCGCGCTCATGGCCATGTACTTCGCCGACGAGGCGCTCGTGGTGACGAACCCCGAGGTGTCGTCCGTGCGCGATTCGGACCGTATCCTCGGCATCCTGGCGTCCAAGACCAAGCGTGCCAGCGAAGGCGGCGAGCCAATCAAGGAGCACCTGCTGATCACGCGCTACAACCCGAAGCGCGTGCATGGCGGAGAAATGTTGTCGCTTCAGGATATTCAGGAGATTCTGCGCATCAAACTGATCGGCGTGGTCCCCGAATCCGAGGCGGTGCTCCATGCTTCCAACCAGGGGACGCCGGCCATCCACCTGGAAGGAACCGACGTGGCCGATGCCTACGGCGACGTCGTGGACCGCTTCCTCGGCAAGGAAAAGCCCATGCGTTTTACCGACTACCAGAAGCCGGGCCTGCTCTCGCGCATCTTCGGCAACAAGTAAGGAGGACTCATCCATGTCGATCCTGTCCTTCCTGCTGGGGGAGAAGAAGAAGTCCGCGTCGGTCGCCAAGGAGCGGCTGCAGATCATTCTCGCCCACGAACGCCATGGCCATTCGGCGCCCGCCGACTATCTGCCCGCGCTCCAGCGCGAGCTGGTGGCCGTGATTTCGAAGTACGTAAAGATCAGCGACCAGGATCTGCGCGTGAACCTCGAGCGTCAGGACAACCTCGAGGTGCTCGATATCAAGATCGAGATTCCGCAGAGCTGACCCCGCGCGATCGACGATGTCCCCGAGACGGCACGCTCGTGCCGTCTCCGTAGTAACCCTTCCCCCGTTCGTGGGGATTTCCGCACTGCAACATGCATCCCCTGCATGCGCTGCATCCCCGCTCTCGCTCCCTTTCTGCATACCCGTTGCCGGCGCTCATGCACCGACATGGCGCTTGCCGCATTGCACCATCAAGTTGCCCCCGTAACAGGGTGTAGCGGCAAACCAACGGATTTGCACCAAATGTCTTCCTGAGGACGGCCTCGACTTCAGTTTTATGTCGAAAAGTTCAGCCTTTTGTTAAATTTTCGCGGCGTTTACAGGAAACGTAGACCAATCGCGCCGTGATCCGGCTGCGAACACCACAAGACAGAAAAGGAGCACCATGAAGAAATCGCTACTGACTCTCGCTATCGGCTCGTTGTGCGCTGGGAGCGCCTTCGCCCAGACGTCGGTGACGCTGTACGGGATCGTTGACCAGAGCATCCGCTTCCAGACCAACGCGGACGCCGCCAACCACAGCCAGACCCAACTGACCAACGGCGCAATCACCAACAGCCGCTGGGGCCTGAAGGGTGCGGAAGCCCTCGGTAACAACCTGAAGGCAATCTTCCAGCTGGAAAACGGTTTCGACCCGGATACGGGCCGTGCCAACCAGGGCGGTTCGCTGTTCGGTCGTCAAGCCTATGTGGGTCTCTCGGGTGATTTCGGTGCCATCAAGCTGGGCCGCCAATACACGGAAGGCTTCAACTTCTTCGGCGACTATGATCCGCTGACGATCGGCAACTACGACAACAACGCGTGGCCGTTCTTCCTGACCCAGTTCCGCAACAACAACGTGGTCAGCTATTCGGGCGCGTTCAGCGGCCTGAGCGTCGGCGCCAGCTACGGCTTCGGCGAAGTCCCGGGCAGCACGACCAAGAGCTCGTACTGGGGCACCCGCGCCGCGTATGAATTCGGACCGTTCGGCATCGGCGGCGTGTACCAGGAAATCAAGGACGCCAACAGCAACAAGCAGCAAATGTGGGGCGCTGCTGGTAAGTACACCATCGGACCGGCAAAGCTGTTCCTGGGTTACATCGGTGGCCGCGACAGCACGGGCACGATCGACGCGAACTTCTTCTCGCCGAACCCGGCTACCCTGCCGCCCGCAACGACGCGCAACTACGGCGCCAACCCGCGCAAGGACCTGATCGGCTACGTGGGCGCGACCTACCAGGTGACGCCGGCCCTGGCCGTCACGGGCGTGTTCTACGGCGACCACATCAAGAACGCCTACGGCGTGAACGACAACAGCGGCAACCGTTACACGGGCGTGCTGCTGGCCGAGTACTCGCTGTCGAAGCGCACCCAGGTCTACGGTACCGTGGACTACAACAAGGTGACCGGTGGTGCCGAGGCGAACCTGCCTGGCAAGAACAACCAGACCGGCGTCGCCGCTGGTATCCGCCACATCTTCTGATTGGCGGCCGATCAATCGATCGGTGTGTTGACGGGAAAGGCGCCTTCGGGCGCCTTTTTTGTTGCCGGCAGCCAATCTGCCGACGCGTCCGGCGGCGCATCCTCGAACAGCTCCAGGCGGTACCCGTGCGTGTAGACCGGCGCCAGCCGCGCGCCCTGCGAGGCGACGAGCTGCAGCTTGGTCCGGACGCGCGAGATATGCGTATCGATCGTGCGTGACATCGGCGAGAGGTCGTGGCCCCAGACCGCGGCGACCATATGCTCGCGCGACACGACGCGGCCCTCGTACCGGAATAGCAGCATCGCCAGATCGAACTCCTTCGGCGTGAGGATGACCTCCACGCCGTGGGGGGGGGGGGGGGGGCGCGGGGGGTTATAA